>PFMI01000050.1:0-6768 GCA_002785165.1 bacterium (Candidatus Gribaldobacteria) CG_4_10_14_0_8_um_filter_33_9 | reverse complement strand
ACAAAAAAACGATAAAAAAAGAAATATACCTTTTAATTCTTTGGCGCGTCCAAAAAAAGGAATTCTTGCCCATTTTATCGCTTGATAAATTTCTGTTTTTTTTAAATTAAAATTGAACATAATTTATAAATAAAGTTGCGGAGGTCCGATAAAGTTGCGGAGGTCGGACCTCCGCAGATTAATATTATTTATATTATTTATACCCAGATAAATTTTTCGCTGGTTTTGATTATTTTTTTTGTTTTAAATATCCTCTCGCATAATTCTTCTGGAAGAAACCAAAGTTTAATTTCATTTTCAGCTGTTTCAACTGATTCCGAGGTGTGAATGACATTCTCAAAAACTCCGGTTTTACTGTTAATTCGTCCATATCTTCCGCGAATAGTAGTGGGATCGGCTTCTTCGGGATTAGTTGGACCGCAAATTTTTCTGATACTATTAACAGCATTTAAACCCTGATAAACCAAAGCTAAAACCCTATTAGTATGAAATCCTCCCATTAAGTATTTAATAGCTGACGGAAAAACTTCTGGTTTCTTATATTTTAATTCTCCATAGTGAAGCTCGGCTAATTTTTTTGGAACTTTTAGAATCTTCGCTCCTACGATTTTTAATTTTGTTTCTGAAAGAGCTGTGAGGATATTTCCTGTTAAACTTTTTATTAATCCGTCGGGCTTAATTATTACTAATGTTTGTTGAATTTTTTTCATGATTATTTAAGTGATTATAAAAATTTAAAACCAAAATAAATTCCAGCCAATAAAATTAAAGGCAAAATCAACCAAATGATAAAAAACAAAATACCAACAAAAAAAATAATAATTTCAAAAAAAAAACCTATAAAAATAGTGGCTGTCCTGATAATGGCTCCCAAAATTCTGGAGATCATATTGCCAACAAAAACTTGCGCGTAATGTTTTGGGTCAAATCCCCTGCCGTACGATTCCCTGTATCTTCTCCAATGGCTGAAAAAAGTTTGTAAAAGCAAAGGAATAGAAAAATAATTGATATTAAATCGCAAAAAATTTTTTAGATTGATTAATATCTGTCTCGGAACTTCCAAAAAATGCCAGACCAGCCATTTTAAAAATATATTTTTCTCAAAACAAATATTCATAGGTTTTGCTCTGTCGCCTTATTTTAATAATTTAATCCCTATTTCAGACAATTTCCCGCCGGCAAAAATCAAAAAAGTTACAAAAATTGACCAACTGATTAAATTAAGAAGTTTTATTATAAAATCAGAAGGAAGCATTTTTTCTAATTGCCCCTGAATAGTCTCTTTTATTTCTTGTGTTATTTTTTCCTCTGGGTTTTTGGCTAAGCCCTTAGCGCTATTTAAAATTGGAGAGGTTATTTTTTCTTGAAATTTAAAAACATCTGGCGCTGATTTTTTAGCGCTAAAAATTTGATAGGATTCCCAAGCTCCTCCAATTATTATTAAAACGCCAACAAATAAAAAAACCCAACCAATTATTTTTTTCATATTTTCAAAAGATTTTTTCCTTGTTTGACTAAATTTTCTAAACAATCCAAGGGCATTTTATTTTCTTTGGAAAATTTAGAAATATCTAATTTCAACAAATCTTTAACAAGCATTATGTTTTTTGAAATAAAAATTTCTGCCAAATGATTATTTAAAGACGGTAAAATTGTAATAGGATATAAGTTTTTTGTTTCAATAAAATACTCCAATCCTCTATCTTTCGGATATCTCCAACCCAAAAGATCAACATTCCTGCACAAAGAAAATCTTATCGCGTCTAAAGAAAATTTTGCGTTGGTGACTAAAATTGTTTTTATTTCACAATTTTTAAATTTCTCTTGTTTTACAAAATTTCCATCTTTTATATCCATAAATCTGGCAAAATTTGACAATGCAACATTTGAGTGAATTACTCCTTCCTGCAATAAATTTCTGTACTTACACTCTCCAATATAGAGCAAATTTTCCTTTTGCGCCCAAAAATCAATTTCATATTTAAGACAAAAACCCTGCAGATATTGATTTATTTTTACATCAAAACCAGAGTTTCTTAAAATTGCGGCGACATATTTTTCAAAAACAAATCCTGTGGGACCTAATTTTTGAATGGCTTTTTTAAGAGAAAATTTCATTGCCGCGCTGGAATCTTCTTTATTAAGCAAATTTTTTACTTTCCTAAATATCTCCGAGGTTTTAATCCCGGGATAAACATTTTTTTGAACATTTCCCGCAATTGTTTTTGCCAACACCTCCGAACCCCCAGCCCTTTTAGCGCTTTGATAAACTTTTTTAAAAGAAAACGATTCTTCTTCCCCTTTCAAATTTATCACAAAACAATTTTTCTTCATATAATATAAATATAATTTTTTATGGGACAGAGTTATAAAAAAATGGGCGTGGGTGGACTCGAACCACAAACCTTTGCAATGTGAATGCAACGCTCTATCCAATTGAGCTACACGCCCTTTCTAAAAACCAAATCCTCTATTCAACGCTGATTCCCATATTTTTGGCAGTGCCTGCAATTATTTTCATTGCTTTTTGAATGTCATCAGTATTTAAGTCAGATATTTTTCTTTGAGCGATTTCTTCTAATTGAGCTTTGGTAATTTTACCCGCTTTTTTTGTATTCGGAATTCCCGATCCCTTTTCAATTCCAGCGGCTTTTTTTAAAAGTTCCGAAGCTAACGGAGACTTTAAAGAAAATTCAAAACTCTTATCCTCAAAAATAGTAACTTCAACTGGGATAGTAAGGCCCATTTGATTTTTTGTCGCATCATTAAATTTTTGACAGAAATCTCCAATATTTACTCCGCGCGAAGCCAAACTGGGACCAATCGGAGGAGCGGGAGTAGCTCTTCCCGCGGGAATATGAAGTTTTACTATTGCTGTTATTTTTGCCATGGTTTTATATTTACAATTTTTTTATTTGAAGAGAATCAACTTCAACTGGCGTATCTCGTCCAAAAACATTAACCAAGACCTTTAATCGCCCTCTTTCTTTGTCTATTACAGAAACTTTTCCTTCAAAATCCTTGAAAGGTCCGTCTGAAATCCTGACCAAATTTCCCAAATTCACATCAATTTCAAATCGAGGTATTTCTGTTCCCATTTTTTTCTTTAAAACCTCTATTTCTTCTTCTGCCACAGGGATAGGCGTAATGCCCGCGCCGATAAAACCGGTTACACGAGGAGTATTTCTTACCACATTCCAGGAATCATCTTTGACAATCATTTCCACAAAAATATAACTGGGGTAAATTCTTTCTTCAATAATCTTTCTTTGACCATTTTTAATTTTAATCTTTTTTTCTTTGGGAACAAGGACATTAAAAATTTTATCTTCCATACACAAATTTTCCACTCTTTGTTTCAAATTTTTAGCGACTATTTCTTCTTCCCCCGGATATGTATGAATAATATACCACTTTTTTCCTTCTTGTATTTTTTGTTTTGGCATAATTTTAAAACACAAACTTTCCTAAAATTTTTAAAAAAACAAAATCCAAAGCTCCTAAAAACAAAGCCGCTCCCATAGAAATTCCAATAACAATCAAAGTGTAATTAAAAGCTTGTTTTTTGCGAGGCCAATCAATTTTTTTACCCTGAACTCCCACTTCTTTTAAAAAAGTTTTAATTTTCTCTAACATATTTTTTATATTTTACTCTTTTATCATAATTAAATCAATAGCACACCCTGTTAATCCAAAATTTTTATGGTAGAATATTAATTATGAATCAATTATTAAATTTTTATAATCTTGGCATTGCGCCGAATATTTTGAGAATCCTTGATAAACTAAATTTTAAAGTTCCCACACCAATTCAAGAACAAACAATTCCTCCTGCTATTAAAGGGAAAGACCTTATTGGCATTGCCCAAACCGGCACAGGAAAAACGCTTGCTTTTGGCGTGCCAATAATTCAAGCCGCGCTCCAGGGGAAGAAAGGGCTCATTGTGCTGCCTACGCGGGAACTTGCGTTTCAAATAAATGAGGTTATTCATAAAATCGGCGCGGTTCTCGGTATTCGCGCGGCGGTTCTTGTTGGCGGAGAATCTTTTGGCCGTCAAATTCAAGCGCTTCGCAGAAATCCGCAAATCATAATTGGCACGCCGGGAAGAATTATTGATCATATGAAACAAAAAACAATTTCGCTTAAAACGATTGTTGTTTTAGTTCTTGACGAAGCAGATCGGATGCTTGACATGGGTTTTGCGCCGCAATTAAAGCAAATACTTCAAGCAGTGGCCAGCGACCGGCAGACAATGCTTTTTTCAGCCACAATGCCGCAGGATATTGTTGCTATTGCAAAAGCGAATATGAAACTTCCTTTGCGTGTGGAAATCGCGCCGTCCGGCACCACGGTTCCAGAGGTAACACAGGAACTTTTCTTTATTAAAAAATATGATAAACCCAGACTTTTAGAAAAAATTCTTAATGAATATCGCGGTTCCGCGTTGATATTTTCACGGACAAAATTTGGAGCGCATAGGATTATGATAGATATTCGCGAAATGGGACATACAGCTGCTGAGATTCACTCAAACCGCTCGCTTTTTCAACGCCGCGAAGCGCTTGAAGGATTTAAAAACGGTAAATACCGCGTGCTTGTGGCAACAGATATTGCGGCCCGCGGCATTGACGTAAAAGGAATTGAACTTGTGCTAAATTTTGACCTTCCTCAAAGACCTGAGGATTATGTGCACCGCATCGGACGCACTGCGCGAGCGGGCGGGACAGGACACGCTATTTCTTTTGCCTTACCTGAGCAAAAAAACGATGTCAGAGGAATAGAACGGCTTATACGCGCGACGCTTCCGCTCTCTAAACTTCCCGAACTTCCCCCAGCAAGAAAAAATAATGAAATGCGCGACAAATCTGACCCCCGTTTTAATAGACCTCATTTTAACAAACCCAGTTTTAACAGACGCGATAGTTTTTCAAAACCCCGCGGATTTAATTCCCGCGGATTTAATCGTTCCAATCCGCGAAGATAATTTTTTTAAAAAAGATTCTTCTTCTCCTTCTCACCAAGCTGGATTACTGGTGCCCCCAGAAGGACTCGAACCCTCGTCAACGGCTTAAAAGGCCGCTGCTTTACCACTAAGCTATGGGGGCAATCGGTCGCCTCGGCGACCGAAATTTTAAATTTTAAATTTTTAAATAAATCACCCCACGACTTCTGTCGCAGAGTAATCGATTTTAAAATTGCATTAAATTAAAAAAATCATTTTTACTCTTTCGTTATTAATTTCTTTTTATCTGCTCTTAAAAATTCCAATGATAATTGTATTAGTTTTCCTTCTTCTTCAATTTTATTAATTGCATTTTCTAAAAATTTTTCTCCTTTCTTATTATTTTCTTTTAAAGTCTTTATTATATCTTTGTTTATTTTTAATTTTTCTTCGCATTCTTTAATTAGAGGTTCTAAATCTTGAGTTATCTCATTGTTTTCAATTAATGCTCCTGATTCTTTTGGTTCTGACATATATATTGGTTATATTCTAAATTCTAAATTATTTTGCGACCTTTTGGTTTGAAAATTAAAAATTGAAAATTGAAAATTTTACAATCCCTCCTCTCCTAATTTTTCCAACAATTCTTTTTGTTTTTTTGTTAATTTTTTCGGTGTCTGTACTACTAATTCAACAAACATACTTCCTTTCCCCCATGCGGAAAAATGAGGAATGCCTTTGTCGGAAATTCTAAAAACCTTTCCTGACTCTATGCCGCTGGGAACTTTCAATAAAATTTTTTTTCCCTGTAAACTAGGAATTTCAATTTCTCCGCCTAAAACAGCCATGGAAAAAGAAATAGGAAAACTCATATAAACATCATCGCCCTTTCTCTGAAAAATAGAATGAGGCGCGATAAAAATCCTAATATATAAGTCCCCTTTTTTGCCTCCTCTTTTTCCCGCTTCTCCTTGACCAATAAATTTTAAAACTTGTCCCGTATCCACGCCAGCGGGAATTGGGATCGTTATTTGTTCTTCGCCGTTAATCCGACCTTCTCCCTTACAAACATTGCAAACATTTTCAGGTATTCTTCCTTCTCCTTTGCATTCAGGACAAACAACATAGCGGGCAATGGTTCCTAAAAAAGTCCTTTTTATCTCTTGAACTTGACCTACCCCGCGGCAGCTAAAACATTCCTTGATTTTAGTTCCCTGCTCGCTACCCAAACCAGCGCATCTAGTACAAACTATTTTTTTTACAAGATTAATTCTTTTTTCAAAACTCTGCAATGTCTCTTTTAATTCCATTTTTATTTCTACTTCAATATCGCTGCCGCGATTAATATTTTTTTTTCCTCTTGCTCTGCCAGAATTAAAAAATTGCTCAAATAAATCTTCCATGCCCAAAGAACTAAAATCAAAATTAAATCCTTGGTTAAAGTCAAATCCTCCTCCGAATCCTTGCGCTCCTTGCGCTTCTTGTCCTTCAAAAACATTGCCGAATTTATCATACTGCTCTTTTTTTCTTTTATCATTCAAAATCTGATACGCCTCTGATATTTCTTTAAATTTCTTTTCATCCCCTCCTTTTTTGTCAGGATGATATTTATGAGCCAACCGACGATATGCCTTTTTGATATCATCTTGCGAAGCGCTTCGCTCAACGCCTAAAATTTGATAATAATCTTTTGTCATAATTTTTTAAATTAAATATATTTTTATTATAATCCTTTTTTAAAAATTTACAAACCATTTAAAGGACTATCCCCTGCCCCTTAATAATTGTCGGATCATCGGGCAAAGAAGTATTTTTTAAATCATCT
>PFMI01000018.1 GCA_002785165.1 bacterium (Candidatus Gribaldobacteria) CG_4_10_14_0_8_um_filter_33_9 | reverse complement strand
ACGCCGATTGGCGAGTTAAGGGTTTCTTTGCCAATGGCTTTGGCTGTTTATCATTTGGATTGGAAATTAGCGTTTTTTTTGTCGGTAATGGGCAATTTAATTCCTCCCGCCTTAATTCTATATTTTATGCCTTTTTTGTCTGGATGGTTTTCTAAAAAAAGCAAATTTTGTCAAAATTTTTTTTCTTGGTTTTTTAAAAGAATCAAAAATGAACACAAAAATAAAATGGAAAAATATGGCGCGCTTGCTTTAATCGCTTTTGTGGCAATTCCGTTGCCAATAACAGGCGCGTGGACAGGCGCTTTAATCGCTTTTTTATTTAACATTCCTTTTTTGAAAGCTTTTCCCTTAATCGCTGTGGGTGTGGTAATGGCGGGAATTATTGTTTTGGGATTAACGAGCGCGGGCATGGGCATTGAGAGATATTTTGGCTGGCAGGTTTTAATCGGCATAATATTATTATTAGGTATAATATGGTTTTTTTTAAAAAAAATTAAAAAAATGAAAGCAAAAATTTGACAAAGTTTTGAAAAAATGTATCAATCAAAAATTGAGATTGACGCCGCTTCAAATCGAGGGATTGACGAGATGAGAGAATTTTTGTTAAAGTTTAGATGTAATTATGTTAAGTTCAAAATTTTTAAAAATTGTTATCTTAATGGCGCTTATTGTTTTAATTGCGGTCGCGGGATTTTTTGTTGTTCAAGATTTTAAAAACAAGGAAAAAAACAAATTTAATTTAGAGCAAGTAGAAGAAGAGGCATTGGCTTCGAGGCCGTGGATTGAAGTTATTTCATCGCAAACAATAAAGAAAAATAGCGAGACTAAAGAAGTTTTAATGGAGTTAAAAACTGGAGACGAACTTGAATATGGAGAGACAATAGAAACAAATGAAAGCGGATTGGCGATTATTCATTTTTCTGACGGCTCAGTGTTGCGTATGGAAGAGAATAGCAGCTTGATTATTGAAGAGGGCAGTTTTGATGAAAAAACAGAATCATTAAAAGTTAGGATTGCGTTAAAATTGGGTCGGGTTTGGTCAAGGGTGGTTAGACTTGTTGGAGCTGATTCTTATTGGGAAATTAAAACAAGCAATGTGGTTGCTACTGTTAGGGGCACGGCTTTTGGAATAGAGCATTTTGAAAATGTTTCTTCTATCTTTGTTGACGAGGGGAAAGTGGAGGCAGATGCGTTTGATTTTATTGCAAATAAAAAAATTGAGGGAACAAAAACTATTTTGGAAAAAAACAAAACAATAGAGGTTAAAAAGGAAAAAATTAAAGAATTGAAAGTAAAGCCAACAGAATTAGTTGTTAAGGAAATTCCCAGGGAGATTTTGTCGGGAAAATGGGTGGCGCGGAATAAAGAGGCCGATGCTCGCTTTAACGAAAAAATTCAAAAATTAGAAGAAAAGGGGTTGGAAAGAAAAGAAATAAGAATAGAAATAAAAAAAGAATTTTACGATAAAATTGAAAAAAGACGGGAAGAAAAACAAGCGGAGAAACAAGGAACAATAAAGCCAGAATTAGAGTCAAAAACAAAGTTGGAAAATGAATTGTCATTAATTGAGCAAAAAATTAAAGATAAAAAAATTGAAGCGCAAAGTGTTCAAAAACCATTAACAGAGGAAACAACGGCTAAACCAAAAAGCCTTGCTATTATAATGTCGCAAATAAATATTGTTTTGACCGAAGATGATGTTTTAAATTTAAAAGCGATTTTGACAATGACAGATGGCGCGAAAAAAGAAGTAACACAGGAGTGTGAATGGAAAGTATTGGGCAAAATAGGATTTATAAAAGCGCCCGGCGCCTTTGTGGCAAAACTTGATTCTTCAATAAGCGAATTAGGACAGGCGCCCGGTCAAATTGTTTGCGTTTGGACAGACCCCAAAACCTTTGAAACATTTTTGGGTTCTGCTCCAATTATTAAAGTGCAGACAAAAATAGAAGAAAATTTTGAAACAAGAGGATAATTAAAAAATAATTATGTCAAAAGCAGAATATACAGAATATAAAGAAGAAAAATTAGAATCAAAAGAGAAATTTTGTGATGTTCCGGAAAAATATAAATATTTTACAATTACAAAAATTATTCGCTCTTTTGACAAAAAACGCGCTGCTTTTGTGTTTAGGAAAAAAGAGGGAAGAGAGTTTGTTGTAGTTGATGATGCAGAAGAAGCATATGAATATGAAAAAATCAAGTTTTTTCTTTTTTCAATAGACAGTAAGCGATTTGCTTATATAGCCGAAGAGAAAGGGAAAGAGTTCGTTGTGGCTGATGACATAGAAGGAAAAAAATATAATTATATTAAGGATAATTCTCTTCTTTTTTCAGAAGACAGCAAACATCTTATTTATATAGCTGGAAAAGAAGGAGAAGAGGTTGTTGTGTCCGATAAAAAAGAAGAACAAAGATATGAGGGCGTTGGGTCTCTTGGTTACTCGTCGGATAGTGAAAAGCATTTTGTCGTAGCTGGAAAAGAAGGGAAAAAGTGCATTGTGGTTAATGGCGTAGAGGGGAAAATATATAATGATGTTCAGGACCCTGTTTGCTCGTCAAACAGCAATTACCTTGCTTATATTGTTCAAGAAAGAGGACAAAAGTTTGTTGTGGTTTATGATATAGAAACAGAAACAGAAGAAGAAAAAGAAAAATACGAAAATGTTTGGGCTCTTTGTTATTTGTTTGACAGAAAGTGTTTTAGTTATATAGCCAAAGAGGAATCTGAAATTTTTCAAATTGAAATTAAATTGTAAAAAATGAAAGAAAAAATCGCTAATTTATCCCCGGGTCAAAGATTTTGGCGCGGGGACTTGTTGTTTGTTTTGCTGATTGGGTTTTTGGTTTGTCTATCTTTTAAAATTGGTTTTTTTAGCGGCTTAGAAAATTTTTTTGAAGATTTGCTTTTTATTGAACGACCATTTCGCCAAGACATTGTAATCCTCGCCATAGACGACGAGAGCATTAACAGGATAGGTCAATGGCCATGGAAAAGAGAGGTTTTTGCCAAAGCGTTATTAAAATTAGAAGAGCGCAAACCCAAAGCAGTGGGCATTGATGTTGTCTTTCCAGAGGAATCGCGGTTTGGCAAAGAGGATGACCAAATTTTAGCGGAAACATTAACAAAACTTTCTTATCCTTTTGTTTTGCCTGTTAAGGCCGACTCTCTTGTTATTGAAAAAAACAGGGCTTTTACTAATTCTTTTTCCGGTCTATTAAAAAGTTTTGGAAAACAAGCAAACATTGGTCATGTAAATCTTATTCTGGACTCTGACGGAGTAGTGAGAAAATTTCCTGTTTTTATAGAAACAAAAAATCAGGAAAAAATTCCCGCTTTCTCTTATTTATTAGCAAAAAAAGCGGGTTTAAAAATTCCCAATGAGGAGACACTCAATCAAATTTCTCGCATTGTTTTTTTCGCTTCCCCCGGGAGCATTTCGCGCGTTCCTTTTTACAGATTGCTTTCCGGGGAAATTCCTGTCTCGCGATTAGAAAATAAAATTCTTTTAATTGGTTCTACGGCTGTTGACCTCCATGACGAAAAACCCACTCCTTTGTCTCGCGGGATGCAAATGCAAGGCGTAGAAATTCAGGCGAACATTGTTAATATGCTTGCCTCGGGTTATCGGTTTAGTCCACTTTCTTTTAGCTATACTTTTCTTTGGATTTTTTTGGCCGTTTTTTTCTCGGGAATAATTTTTGCAATTTTCAAAAGTTCTTTTAAAGCTATTGCGGCGAATATTTTTTTAGGCGGAGCAGGATTTGTTTTGATGCTTTTTATGGTGGAGGAGGGAATTGTCCCAAATTTAATTCACATCAACTCTGCTTGGATTTTTTCAACCGTCAGTTTGTTTTGCCGCCGTTATTTTGTCGGCGAAAAAGAGAAAAGAGAAATAAAAAAAGCGTTTTCGCATTATGTTTCCAAAGATGTTCTTAATGAAATTTTAAAAGACCCTAAAAATATTTCTTTGGGCG
>PFMI01000033.1 GCA_002785165.1 bacterium (Candidatus Gribaldobacteria) CG_4_10_14_0_8_um_filter_33_9 | reverse complement strand
TATAGAGTTCTTTGTATTGGCGCCACTTTTTTGGGATTAGTGGCTGTAATGCCTTCTATTGTTCAGGGAATAACTGGCGTTACTACTTTTAGTTTTTTAATCGGCGGCACCGCTCTTTTAATTGTGGTTAGCGTTGTTTTGGATCTTTGGAGACAAATTAAAGCTCAAGTGGAAATGCGGGAATATGAAAGATTCTAAAAAAAATACAAAAGTAATAATTCTTTTGGGACCGCCTGGCGCGGGTAAAGGCACGCAGGCCGAACTTTTAACTGAAAAGTTTGGCTTTTTTCTTTGGGAAACGAGCGATATTATTGGTAGAATTATAGAACAGGCTGGAAAAGGAGAATTTATTGAAATACAAGGGAAAAAATATTTTTTTGAAGAACAAGCGGAAAAACGAAAACAGGGATTAATATGGGATGGCTGTTTTATTTTTTATTTAAGCAAGAAAAAAATTGAGGAATTAGCCAAAAAGGAGAAGGGAATTGCTTTGTCAGGATCTCCCCGTAATCTTGAAGAAGGAAAATATCTTATTCCTCTTTTAAAAAAACTATATGGAACAAAAAATATTGTGGTAATTGCGCTAAAATTGACTCCAAAGGCAACGGTTTGGCGAAACTCTCGGCGTAGAGAATGCGAATTAGCCACTCATTCAATTTTATACACCAAAGAAACTGAAAAGCTCACCAAGTGTCCATTAGATGGTTCTTGGCTGATGCGAAGAGAAGACGACAATCTAAAAATCATAAAAAAAAGATTAATGGAATACAAAAAGAAAACTTTTCCATTGTTTCTTTTTTTCAAAAAACAAGGGTTAAAAGTAATAAAAATAAACGGTGAACAATCAGTGGCTGATGTTTTTCAAGACATCTTAAAAAAACTAAAAAAGAATAACCTCCATAATTGCTAAAATTGTTTTTTATTGATATTTAATTATAACAATTAAATATCAATTTTTGAGGTTGGCGGAATGCGGGGAAATATGTTTGAATTTAAGATTTTTAAAAAATCAAAAATAAGCCGGGCGAGAATGGGATTGTTAAAAACTGAACATGGTTTAGTGGAAACGCCATGCTTAGCGCCAGTAGCCACCCAAGCGGTAGTAAAGACTTTAACGAGCGAAGAGACAAAAGAAACCGGAAGCCAAATTTTAATTTGCAATACTTTTCATTTGCGCTTAAAACCGGGAGAGAATATAGTTAAAAAAGCTGGCGGACTTCACAAATTTATGAATTGGAAAAGACCTTTAATGACTGACTCGGGCGGATTTCAGGTTTTTAGTTTAGGTTTTGGTAAGGATTTTGGGATAGGGAAGGTTTTAAAAAAGAATGTTAATGGCGAAAAAATCGAGTTTGGGCAGCAGCCGAAATTTCTAAAAATTACTCAAGATGGAGTTTATTTTCAATCTTTTTTAGACGGCAAGAAATTGTTTTTAGGACCAAAGGAATCTATTAAAATTCAGGAAAAATTAGGAGCAGACATTATTTTTGCTTTTGATGAATGCTCTCCTCCTGTGGCGGACTATGAGTATGTAAAAAATTCTCTTTTAAAAACGCATCATTGGGCAAAAATTTGTCTGCAAGTAAAAAAAACAGAACAAGCTCTTTTTGGTATTATTCAGGGCGGTAGGTATAAAAATCTAAGGCAGGAAAGCGCAAAATTTATTGGCTCTATGCCTTTTGATGGATTTGGAATTGGCGGCGAATTTGGTTCAGATGAAAATCAAATGTCAAAGATGCTGGAAATAGTACTTAGAGAACTTCCAGAACAAAAACCCAGACATCTTTTGGGTATTGGTTATTTAAAAGATATTCCTAAAATCATTAAAGCGGGGATTGATATTTTTGATTGCAATGTTCCCACTCATTACGCTCGGCGCGGAATCGCGTTTACTTCTGTTGGAAAAAAAGATATGGGGCAAAAGAGGTTTTTAAAAGATAAATTTCCATTGGATAAAAAATGTTCTTGTTCTGTTTGTCGGAGTTACCAAAGAAATTATATTTCTCATCTTTTTCAAGCAAAAGAAATTACTGCTTTAAAATTATTAACCTTTCACAATCTTTATTTTTTTAATAAATATATTGAAGAAATAAAAAAGAAAATAAAACAAGGAGGGTTTTAAAAATTTAAAAAATAATCTGTGGAAAACTTAGTTTGTAAATAATAATTTGTATATTATAATGTTAAATATCATTAGCAAATTAAAAAAGCCGAAATCGTCAGCGGCTTTTGTTAATTAAAAAATAATTATAAAAATATGTTTTATTTAAAAGTTTTAGTTTTTAGTTTTTGTATTTTGATTTTATTGGGAGGAGTAAACACAAGAGCAACAGAGATTGCAACCGAAGCAATTAATCTTGACGAGAATATTCAGCCAGAGGATTTGGGAGTAGGAGAGCCAAATCTTTTACCAGACAATAGTTTTTATTTTTTAAAAAATTGGGGCCGTGGAATCAGCTCTTTTTTTACTTTTAATCCGATTGCAAAAGCGGAGTTAAAATTGAAATTTGCCAACGAGAAATTAATAGAAGCGAAAAAATTAGCTGAAAAAACCAATGAGCCGCAAATTTTAAAGAAAGCGCTCAATAATTTTCAAAAAGAACAGAATAAATTAAAACAAGCGGTTCAAAAAATAAAACAAGGCGCGGAAAATCCAAAAGTTGCTCAATTTGTGGATAAATTTATTGAACAGGGCATAAAACAACAGAAACTTTTAGGTAAATTTGAAAATAATCTGCCAGCAGAAGTTCATCAGGATTTAATAACAACAAAAGAAGAGGGTTTGTCAAAATTTTCTGACATTAACTTGAAACTTGTTTCCCCGGAAATTTTTGCGGAAAAAATTAATAAAATTATCGCGAAACAAGAGGGTTCTGATTTTCGTCAATTTAAAAATTTAGAGGTTTTAAACGCTTTGAAAGAAAAAGTTCCAGAAACAGCGAAACCGGCAATCGCTCGTGCTATAGATAATTCTTTGAAAAATTTGAAAGACAGTATGGAAAAAATGGATTCGCAAGCAAGAGAAAAATTCCAGAATTATCTTTTTTCTATTGGCGGCGATGAAACCAGACATTTATCAATTCTTGATCAATTAGAAACGCAAGACATAACTCTTGAATTAAGAAAAGATATAGAAACAGGCAAAGAAAAGGTCTTGGAAAAAATAGAGAGACGATTAGAAAATTATGAAAAGAAAAATTTGAAAGTTGCGCAAGAAAAATTATTAGAACATCTAAACACAGGAGAAATGAGTAATTTAAGAGTTATTAAAGATCTGGAAAACAATTTTTCTCCGGAATTAGTTCCTAAAATTTTAGAAATTAAAAAAAGCGCTAAAGAAAAATTGATTAAAGCGTTTAAAAGGGCTGGGGAGTCCCCGGAAGAGCAAAAGAAAATTTTTGATGAAATTGAAAATAAATTTTACGATGTTAAACAATTAGAGATTTTTAAAGAAATTAAAGAGATTGTTCCGCCGGAGCAGCAGGAATTTTTTGAAACAATAAAAGGGAAAGCAATAGGAAAAATAGAGAAAAAAATTAAAGAAGCAAAAAGCGATGGAGTTGCCAAAGAGATGGTATTAGAAAGAGTGGCTGGTACAGGCGCCGAGAGCATTGAGATTCTTCAAGAATCCGGAATGTCGCCAACAACTGTTCAAGAAATAACAAAAGAAACCATTGCCAAAATTTCTCGCAGGATTGAAAATATTCAGGACCTTGAAAAACTTGAAAATTTAAAACAAGACATTAGCGAGATTCAAGAAATCAAGGAAATAATTGAAAAAACTTTACCAACGCTTTTTAATAAACTTGAAAAGAAAAAAGAAAATTCTTTGAAAGGGCTTGATAAAGCAAGAGTGGAAAAACAAATCAGGAAAGCCAAAAACGCAATCGCTCTTTGCGAGAAAGAAATCCAGGCATTAGGGGAAGATGCAAAAAAAGAAATTATTGGTTCGGGATTATTAGAAAACGCTAAAAAATATTTAGAAACAGCGAATTCGGTTTTTAATGAAAATAAAATTGGCGAAGCGTTTAGTCAGGCAACAGCTGTTTTGAATAAGGCTGGCAATTGTCAAAAAT
>PFMI01000038.1 GCA_002785165.1 bacterium (Candidatus Gribaldobacteria) CG_4_10_14_0_8_um_filter_33_9 | reverse complement strand
AAAGCAATGGATTGGTTTTCGTAAACCTCTCTGTCTGGTCCAGCATTGGCAACAGGCGGATTATTGGTTTGGGAAATATTTACGTTTATTCCAATAGTGTTGGATTGTATGGAAGTTGTCTCGTTACTATTTATAATTCCTGTATTAAAAAGGCGAACAGAGCTTGTGATATTATTTTTAACTTTTAATTTAAAAATTTTACTGCCAGAACTTCCAGCGCTAAACGTTCCTATGTCCCAGCTAATTTGTCCAACAGAAACCGAACCTCCTCCAGCATCATACATTTCTAAATATGTGGCGCTGTAATTATTGATTATTTTTACTCCTGTCGCGTTTCCTTGTCCAGTGTTTTGATAAGACAAAGTAAATGTTAAAATTTCTCCCGGCATAACTTGGGTTTTGTTAACCGAATTAGTGATTGATAAATTTGGAGAAGCAGCTTGAACCATATCAAAAATCGGGATTAAAATTAATCCAAAAAGCAAAACAAGCGACGCAACTGAATTTTGTAAATTATTTTTTGAAATTTTTAGCATAATTTAATTTAGATAATTCGTTTAAAAATTTGGTTGCAGGGTTTAACTTTGTGCGTTTTACGCACAAATTAAACCCTGCAACATTGTGCCTACATGCCCCTACTCATCCCAACAAGCGTACAGAACATGCTTGCACATTCCTCATCGTAATATTCAATTCCGAGCAGTTTCACCTTTGTTTCCATTGGCCATTGCCTCTCTCCATCTATAATGCAGTCAATCACGCTCTCCCCCTCTTCTTTGTGCGCACCGTAAAAGGGGTTTTTTATTTTATTTCCTTTTTCCAAATTTCTCACCTCCTGCATTCAGTATACTTATTTTATTAGTTTTGTCAATACCCCTAGTCGCTGATAATCCTTTCCAGGTGGCCAACAGGTTAAAAGAATTAAAATTGACTGATTTTTGTCTTCTATTGATAGCGCTTGCTCTTCATTTTTGGGTAGAAAAATTTTTTGGGCAAAAACCTCGTAAATATATTTTTTTTTATTATAAAAAATAAAAATTTCGTCTCCTTTTTCCAATTGATTTATATTGCTAAACACATTGTCGTAATTTATATCTGGCCAGCCAACAGGCGCTGAATGTCCTAAAATTATTGTTTTTCCTTTTTGCCCAGGTAAGGTTCCGGAATAAAGTAAAACCCCTTTTTTTAATTGTTGTGAAGAGCCAAAAATAATCGGTGCGGAAACATTAATTTTTGGAATTTTAAGTTTGTTTTCATTGCTCGTGGGCGCGGTATAAGATGGTTTTTGAGGTTGTTCAAACAAACTGATAAATTTATGCCAAATAATTTTATAATTGGAAAATATCAAAATTTCATTCCAATTAAAAATTAAAACGCAAATTAAAAAGAACGTGATAAAAAATTTCCAAAGCCGGACATTTTGCCATATTTTTTTTTCGTTATACATATTTAATAGATATTAAAACTATGCGGTATAATTTGAATAATAAAAGTTTTATCAACAAGAGCGAGTATAAATAACAAAGAAACGCAAAAAACGGTTTTATAAATTAAATCAGGATGCTGAATTTTTATATGGATTAAAATGTTAAGTAGTAAAGTGAGAAAGACAAGCGCTAACGTGTAAAACGCAATTTTTTGACATAGATTAGAATAATCAGCGCTTAAAAATTTCATAACTCCAAAAACCAATCCTTTGCTTTCTGTTTTTTCAGTCGTTGTTCCCGCAATCTCTTGTGTGGTTGTAGTTTCAATTATTTTTTTTTCTTGTCTTTCTTCATTTATAATTCTTAATTCTTGTTTTTGCGGCGTTCCAAATAATTGAACCACGACTGTGGTTTTGTTACCTTCAAAGTTTCCCTGTAAAATAGCGATTCCGATTTCTTGATATTGCGAATTTAAAAGATTTGCTTTGTGCGCGGGAGAATTTTCCCATGCTTGATGAACTTCGCTGGAGTCCAAAAATCCAATTCCTAAATTTTCTCCTGCCGCCTGATAATTATAATTTGCTTTTTTGAACCAGTGCCACGGACTTTTTCCTTGGGGGCTCCAATGACTAAAATAATTATTAGCTAAAATATCCTGCGCCTTTAAAAGCGCGGCTTGGTTTAGTTGAGTATTTTCTTTTAAAGCATTAAGTCCTAATTGTTTTCTTTCATTATTAGTTAAATCAATTAAAACAGACTTAGAAATGTCCGCAAAAAAATTGGTTTCGGGAAAATAAATAATAAAAGGAACAATGATAAATTTTATAAGAAACAAGAAAATAAGAAAATGAGGCAAAAAATTGCTTTGTAAGAAAATAGGTCGTTCATTATTTGCTTCGCATGGGATAAATACTATTTGCAATTTTGAAATAATTTTTTTAAACATAGACATAAGTTAAAAATTAAAAGTTAAAAACATTGGAATATAATATAGTATAATTATGCCAGATTTTTTTAAAAAGTCAAAAAATAAGAACGTGAGTTCAAGAAATTAACGCACAATCTAAATTCAAAGTTGTTCCCGTCCCGGACGGGAACAACTTTGAAACGGGAACAACTTTTGTTGACCGTTTAGAGGCGCGCATTAGAAACTTGAATCAGCAGAAACTTGAATCAGCAGAAACTTGAATCAGTGTAAAAAAATAAGTAAAAAAATAAGGGGCATAGGATAATGCCCCTTTTAATTGAACCTTGAACTCCTAACTCTGAACATTTGTGGCTCTACGGCATAATTTGAAGGGATGTTGTGATTTCATCTCTACCACCATTACCATCTATCGCATAGATGGTAACCGAATAGTTTCCGGTAGTCATTGGTGTCCATTCCCATTTTACGCCATTATTGACATTGACCAATGTGCTCTCAGAGGGCCCGACGTATCCCCAAGTTAATGGATCGTTGTCTGGGTCATTGCCATCAACCTCAATCACAACTGGTTTATTCACTTTTGAGCCAGTTATTGACGTGATATTGATCACGGGTGATCTATTAACATTTACAACGAGCACATTCCACTGATGGCTGACACTAATAGTGCCATCAGTAATTTTTACTACGAGGGTATAACTCCCTGCCTCCTCGTAGTTAAAGGCCAAATACGTTCCTGTTCCTGTTATTCCGAGATTAGTTGTGTCTAACGTCCATGAATAGTTTAGCGGCAATCCATCAAGGCTCTTTGCCTCAATGGAAAAGATTGTCCAACTGCCTTCTGGTATAACAGTGTTTGTGCCGGGCGCGCAAGAAACAATTTGAATTCCTTGCGACACATTGAGAATGGTCAGGTTTACCGCTATTATCTTATTTTTCCCTTGACCATCCTCTACTTTAATGCCGAAAATATATATTCCGGCATCATCATATCCTGTTTGCCATCGGAACACATAATTCCCTTGACTAATTTCAGTGATTGTCCCACCTGTCGGTCCGGAAACCAATGAAATTGTTAATTTGTCTCCGTCGTTGTCCTCTGCTGAAAAAACAAGAACAACTTCTTCCCCTTCTTCCCATGTCCCGGACAAAGAGCTACAGGACAATTCTGGCGGATAATTGATTTCCGTCTGAAACTGTTCTACAGTTTTTTCGTTCAGTCCCTTGAAGATGATTCCTTCGGTTGACTGAGCAAAAAACAACATCCCAATCATTATCCCAATCATTACTACTGCTAATATTCTTTTCATTTTAATTACCTCCTTTAAAATTTATAAGAAATGGCTGCGCCTATCTCTTTTGTCCCGGTTTCTTGCCCGTTTTTTTCAAACTCTCCTGATGTCAGAAAAACAAATTCAGGCGAATAAGAAAAATCAATTTTCCATTGTCCTCCCCTGCTTGGCTTTATACAAGAAAACGTCAATATCGGGAATACTCTTGTCCCTTTAATTTCTATTTTCTTGCCATTTTTGTATTCTGGCTCAAACGGAAATATTTTTCCGTAGTCAAACCCACTAGAAATGGAAAACCAACTAGAACGCAAAAAAGTGTAATTCGCCTGAATATCGGCGATTACAACTTTTTTATCTCGGAACTTATCCAAAGTCCCGAGCAGAGAGATTCCCCAAT
>PFMI01000002.1 GCA_002785165.1 bacterium (Candidatus Gribaldobacteria) CG_4_10_14_0_8_um_filter_33_9 | reverse complement strand
TTTTTAACCATTATAGCCAAGTTCTCTATTTTTTTATCTGTTTTCTTTTCAGAATCTATAAAACCATTTTGAAGTAAATTGGTTAATTTTTTGAAATTGTTATTTAATCTCTTTGTCCATAATTTAAAATATTGCAATTAAAAATTTTTTATTCATATTTTTTTAGTTTACCAAAACCAAAACTAATAACAAGAGTTCTTTAAATAAAGTTATCCACAATGCTGTTCGCTCAAATCCATCTCAAATAAAATCAAATATTGGGAAGCAATATTGGAAAGTTCAACTTCCTTAGATTTCCTTAGTAGATTTCCTTAGTAGATTTCCTTAGATTAAAATTATTAAAAATTGCACGGGTGCGACCCGTGCAATTTTTAATAATTTCCAGAAAGTTGTTAGCTAACGCTACGTTGTAGTGTAATATTTTTATTAACAAAACCTATAACTTTTTCTAAACTTTTGTTAATTCTTCCTTTTTTCTTGCGGGAGAAAAAAAGGACTGAAAAATAATATTTTCTTTTTCTAAATTAACTGAAACTTGCATTTCTGGCTTGATTTCTGAAGTAATAATTTTTAAAGACAAAGGGTCAAGAATCATTTTTTGAATTATTCTCTTTAATGGTCTGGCCCCCAGATTCGCGTCAAATCCCTTTTCCGTCAAATGAAGCTTTAATTCTTTAGAAAATTTAATTTTAATATTTTTCGCTTTTAATAATCTGTCTTTAATTTTTTTAAGTTCCAAATCAATAATTTCATTGATTTCTTTTTTGCCCAAATAATTAAAAATAATTATCTCGTCAATGCGATTCAAAAATTCCGGTCGAAAAGATTCTTTCAAAACCTGCTGAACTTTATTTTTAAGATTTTCCTGACGAGAAATTACAGCTTTGTCTTTAGTTTCAAAGCCAAAAGATTGCATCTCGGAAATATATTCAGAACCAAGATTGGAAGTCATAATAATAATAGTATTTTTAAAAGAAACCAATCTTCCTTTAGCGTCGGTCAGCCGTCCATCTTCAAAAACTTGAAGCAAAAGATTAGCAATTTCAGGATGAGCTTTTTCAATTTCATCAAGTAAAATTATACTATAAGGACGACGGCGAATTTTCTCTGTCATTTGCCCTCCCTCCTCGTAACCCACATAGCCCGGCGCGGCGCCAATAATCTTTGAAACACTATATTTTTCCATATACTCTGACATATCCAAACGAACCAAGGCCTTTTCCGTGTTAAAAAGAAAATCAGCCAACGCCCGCGCGGTCTCTGTTTTACCCACGCCTGTTGGTCCCAAAAATAGAAAAACGCCTATTGGCCGATTTTCTTCGGAAATCCCCGCTCTCCCCCGGCGAATGGCGTTGGCAATAGCGGAAATCGCTTCGTCTTGACCAACCACTCTTGCTTTTAAAACTTGCTCCATATTTTCAAGTTTTTTGGCTTCTGTTTCAATCAATCGAGTAACGAGAATTCCCACCCATTTTGAAACCACTTCCGCGATATCTTCTTCAGAAACTGTTTCTTTTAATAAGCTATTTTTTTGAAGGCTTTGCAATTTTTTTTCTTTGATGCATAAATCCTTTTTTAATTGGGGCGCTTTTCCATATTTTAATTCCGCCACTTTCTGTAAATCAGCTTCTCTCTGCGCTTTTTCTATCTGAAAATTAGTAAAGTCGATTTCTTTTTTTAAATCCTTAATTTCCTGAATTGATTTTTTTTCTGAAACCCATTTGGCGTTTAATCCTTTAGCTTGTTCTTTTAAATCAGCCAAATCTTTTTCCAGCGCCTTGCTCCTTATTGAAGAATCTTTTTCTTTTTTCAACGCCTCTTTTTCTATCTCTAATTTAGTAATTTGATTTTTGATTTCTTCAAGCTCCAAGGGCTCTGATTCTATTTGCAGTCTTAAAGCGGACGCCGCTTCGTCCATTAAATCCACGGCCTTGTCCGGCAAAAACCTGTCGCTGATATAACGATTGCTTAATTCCGCGGCGGCTTGCAAAGCGGAATCTTTAATTTTTACGCCATGATGAACTTCGTATTTTTCTTTTATGCCTCGCAAAATAGAAATAGTATCTGTAACAGATGGCTCTTGCACTAAAATTGGCTGGAATCTTCTTTCTAACGCAGTGTCTTTTTCAATATATTTTTGATATTCCTTTAGAGTGGTAGCTCCAATAGCGCGAAGCTCGCCGCGCGCCAGCGCTGGCTTTAAAAGATTAGAAGCGTCCATGGCTCCTTCCGCGGCTCCGGCTCCCATTAAAGTATGAAGTTCGTCAATAAATAAAATGTATTTATCAGACGTTTTTTTCAATTCCCGCAAAAATGCCTTGATTCTTGCTTCAAACTCTCCTCTGTATTTCGTCCCGGCTATCAAAGCGCCTAAATCAAGAGCGATTAATTCTTTATTTTTTAAACAATCTGGCACATTCATATCAATAATTTTTTTTGCCAGGCCTTCAACAATCGCTGTTTTTCCCACGCCGGCTTCTCCGATTAACACAGGATTATTTTTTGTTCTACGGCCCAAAACTTGCATCAGCCGTCTAATTTCCATTTCCCGGCCAATAACAGGGTCTAATTTTCCTTCGCGCGCGTCTTCTGTTAAATTTCTGGAATATTTTTTTATGACTTCGTATTTTGATTCTGGCTGTGGGTCGGTAATTTTTTCTCCTCCCCGAATTTTCACCAATACCTGTAAAACAACCTCTCTGTTTATAGAAGTTAAAAAACTCGGAAAAAGAAATTTTATGTTTTGAAAAATCTCCTGCGCCCTGGTTTTTATATTTAAAATTCCTAAAAACAAATGCTCAATAGAAATAAAATCATCTCCCATTGCCATGGCTTCCTGTCGCGCCGCGTCCAAAACCTCTACCAAATCTTGCGTCAAATAAAATTGACCTATGCTTTGCGGCTTTTGAAGAACGGGAATTTGCTCAATTGCTTTGTTTACTTTTGTTTTTAAATCTTCAATGTCAATTTCTAAATTATGAAGAACAGTCAAAACAATGCTGTCTTCCTGATAAAGAAGGCATTGCAAAAGATGGAGAGCGTCAACCTGCTGCTGTCCTTGTTTTCTGGCAATGTTTTGAGCTTGGTACATTGCTTCTTGCGCTTTTTGGGTGAAATCACCTCCTTGTACAAATGGCATATGATTATAAAATAAACAATAAAACAATAAACATTTAACAATAAATCAATATCTAATTCTCTATTATAAATTTTTTTTAAAAAAAATCAAGCGCGTATAAAAACAAAGCAAAAAAAACCATCTTCTTAACGAAGATGGTCGCCTCTTTCTCTATTAGCTAAAAAAGAGGCATAAGGAGGGCTAAAACAGACAAACCACTCCGAATTGTAGGGGTAATTTTGTATCTACCCCTGCCCAATAACGGAAGGAAAATTGCCAGCGTTCGCCTCCGAGACGGAGACCGAACAAGCCACTTACCTTTTTGTTATACCCAATTCCTACGCTTGCCCAACTTCCATACGGTCTTCCCTGTTCAGGGGAGACTACTGGAATATGAGCTTCAATCCCGGCATAAACATTCGTAGATATTCCTATGAATGGACCGACAGCAGTAAATTCTTTGACAACAGGTAGCCGTATCCCTAACTCTACGAAAAATTGAGATGGAGTGGAATCAGTGCCTGTTTTCCCATCATCCATAAGCCCAACCACTACCCCGGCTAATCGAAACTCTGGTTTGCGCTGGAGTTCTATTATACGCAATCTGGCTTCTTGCGCCTGTTGGATTAAGCGCAATTTTTGACTTATTAATCTTTCTTTATCCAACAGAGCGTCAAGCTGACGTTGAAGTAGGCTGACTTCCGGTTTTAAAATCTCAACCTGCTGTTGAGGCGAGCCAGAAAGGATTCCTTGTTTCTCTTCTTTCCTTCTCTCTTTCTCTTCTTTAAGATTGAAAATTTGAAGAAGAGAATCAATCTCCCATCTTGCTTGCTCCGCATCCCTACGAAATTTGTCCTCCTGATCTTGAAGCTGTTCCAGACTCATATCCCCGAGCCCGAGCGTCGCTGTCCCCCCCTGCGCAAAACCATTAGTTGCCACCAATAAGCAACCAATGATCAATAATCCCCTTGCCATCTTTACTGTTTTCATCTTTTTTTACCTCCTTTTTTGTCTGTTTCCAAAATATCAGGCAAATTAAATTTTGCCCGCAATATTTCATATACTATTACCATTAACCCTCCTATTAC
>PFMI01000042.1:3374-4418 GCA_002785165.1 bacterium (Candidatus Gribaldobacteria) CG_4_10_14_0_8_um_filter_33_9 | reverse complement strand
GTTAAATCCCTGCCATAATGTTCACCTACCAGATACTTTTTATTTTCAGGACTGACCGCTGCTAAAAGATATCCGGTTGTGGCCAGGCCTGGATCCAGTATACCTATCATTAACCAGTGTTTGGGTATGACAAAAGGGTCTATAAGATGTATCAGGTCATCCCAGTAGGAGGGACCATAAACCAATCCAGTCCTTGAAGTATAGGTACCGTGGAGTCTTATATCTGCCTCTACACCAGTAAACTTTTTCTTCAGTCTGGCTCTCGACTCATCTGACAGGTAAGGGTTGTCGTCAATGTCAAAGTTTATACAGAATATATCCGGGTCGATACCCATCTTATTCAGAAACTCTTCTTTTGTCCAGGTGATACCAAACATAGGTGTCATCGCACCGTAGAGTTGACCTTCTGAGTCAGCCACCCTTGTATAGCATTCGTCATATATACCGTTTGCTGGCTCTTCATCAAACTGAACATTGTCCTTTTTAGGACCGAAGAATTTACGGACGCCGGAGTCACAGGACTTGATGGATACTCTGGAGCCATTTTTAATCTCCCAGATTTTGTCGGTCTGCCACCATCTTTTAATATATCCCGGCGGTATGTATTTTCTAAACATTGGTATTACGACGTCTCTGGCGTTTGGAAAGTCCGCTGTTACTATCCAGTTGTCTGAAGGCAGGTTTATCGGTTTGCTGTATACTTCGGCGAGAGATTTATCAGGATGACCTATCCCCAACTGTTCACATTTTCGGATGTATTTTTGATCCATATAGCCGGTTGGTATTTCCCCGGTTGACCGGATAATAGTTTCAACCGTGGCCGATTCAGTTTTACCTGAACGATTCCCACCTGTGATCCATCGTATAAAAGGAAGGGCTGTATGGAAAGCGAACTGTTTGAGATGGGGAGCATAATTCTTAAGAGCGGTTTCTTTTTTTCGCCTCTGAAGTTCGTCTTTAATCTTTACGAGACTTATCAATTCCGATTTTGTCATCGCCAGAAGCCGGCTCACTGGGATATGAATATCGGCCGGTGATAATGGC
>PFMI01000042.1:3220-3366 GCA_002785165.1 bacterium (Candidatus Gribaldobacteria) CG_4_10_14_0_8_um_filter_33_9 | reverse complement strand
CGGCAGTGGTCTTGCTTCTAAGAGGTTCATCTTTTTCCTTCGCGACTGGTGCTACGCGATTTAAGACTTCCTTTGAAGCGTCTAAAGCTACCTTCTCATCTGGATGGTTGACCAGACGGGTTATCGTATTCGCGGCATCCTCACCG
>PFMI01000042.1:3054-3196 GCA_002785165.1 bacterium (Candidatus Gribaldobacteria) CG_4_10_14_0_8_um_filter_33_9 | reverse complement strand
TTCTCCGCAATAGTTTTAACCTTAGGCTTTCCGCCCTTAGAGAGAGTTAAGGGGTTATGGCGCTTCTTTAACATCTTGATAGTATTATATCATAAAAAGAGTGAATTGTAAACCCTATTTTAACGGGCATAGATTTCAGAAT
>PFMI01000042.1:2445-2587 GCA_002785165.1 bacterium (Candidatus Gribaldobacteria) CG_4_10_14_0_8_um_filter_33_9 | reverse complement strand
CTTTTTCTTAATTTTTCCTTGACTTTTATATAGAAGGTTATATTATCTAATGAGGATAGAGATAGAATCATTAATGCTATTAATCAGGCTAATATCATAAATGAGAGCATCCGCAGAGAGCATTCTAGAAGGATTAATGAGA
>PFMI01000042.1:1494-2435 GCA_002785165.1 bacterium (Candidatus Gribaldobacteria) CG_4_10_14_0_8_um_filter_33_9 | reverse complement strand
TCCGCCACAAGCGCACTATAAAAAAAGATATAGACGTAGATACGGGGAAAATAATAACCTCTTTGATGATGACAATGATTTTGATTTTTAATAATGTATTGGCTAATATTCAATAATAATTATAAATATTACTTGAAGATACACAAATATCGTTGACACTTATAATAATGTGTAGTAATATATAAGTATAAAGTCTCCTGTGCCTGCCCCTTCGGGGGTGGTGTGCAGGATTTTTTTATTCATGATATTATTTAAATATGGATATTAAAGAACGGGTACAAATATTTATTGATGGGGGAAACTTTCATCATTTAGTGCTAAAAAAGCTGAGCATAAAAGAGCTAGATTTTTCGTTTGATAATTTTATTGATTTTTTAGTTGGAGATAGAGAGATAACAGACTATGGCAAAAGATTTTATATTGGTACTGTCCGGGAGGAGACTGGCAATCCTCATAGTATAGAGTTGATGGCGAAACAAACCTCTCTTTTTTCTTCTTTGGAGGCGACTAAATGGCAAATTAAGACAAGCAAACTTAGAAATAGATTGGAAAAGATTGTAATCGACGATCGTACCATTGACTGCCAAAATATTTTGGCAAAAGGCATAACTCATATAGAAATTAATCGTAAGAGAGAAAAGGGTATTGACGTGAAGCTTGCTACTGATTTAATTATTGGTGCAATGGATGATAGATATGATACTGCAATTTTAATTAGTTCTGATACGGATTTAGTCCCAGCAATTGATATTGTTACTAAACGCTTTAAGAAAAAGGTTGAATATATTGGGTTTTCCATTGTTGTTGATGGCACAGACCAGAATAGAAACACAAAACCATCGCAAGGCTTAATTAGTAGAACGAGTTTACAGAGAATTCTGGTTAAATCTGACGTTATGCCTTTTGTATATACTCAAGATAAGGAATAATTATTATCATTT
>PFMI01000042.1:0-1289 GCA_002785165.1 bacterium (Candidatus Gribaldobacteria) CG_4_10_14_0_8_um_filter_33_9 | reverse complement strand
TTATGTTAATAAATCACAAGTATTTGGGGAACAAGATGAACCTCTAAACCCTATAAAACTTGCCCTAGCTTCTGGTGCAAGTTTTATAGCAAGATGCAATGCTAAAGATATTAATCATACATCTGAGGTTCTTGAAAAAGCAATGAAACATAAAGGTTTTAGTTTTGTCGAAATAATCCAAGATTGTTTAATCTTTAATTTAGAGATAAATAATAAAGATAGTTTAATGTATAAAATCCAGGATAATAAAGATAAAGCAAAAGCAGAAAAACTTGCAGATGAATGGGATTATAATTCTAAAAAAGGAAAAATCCCTCTTGGAATTATTTTCCAAGAAAACAAACCTACTTTATATGAGAAATTAAGTAAGAGATAATAATAAAAGCAAGAAATAAATTTTTTATCTAAATCTTCTGACTAAAGTTATTCTCTTTCCTCTGTGATGAGTTCCAAGGCCTAGGGTAATGGTTCCTGAGATAATCTTATGTTTTGGAAATAATTTTTTAAGATTATAAACTCCAGCATCACAAGCCAGAACAACCTGAACATTTCCATGAAGCTGTGATTTATTTAATAAATCGGAATCGCAAGGAGTTCCAATCAAGTCAATATCTACAACTTCAAAACCATCTTTTTTAAGTTTTGATGCAAGTTTTTTAAGTTCTTCTTCTCCACCAGTTTTACAGAGCCTTGCACACGCGTTACAAGAGATAATTCCAATTTTATCTGTTTTTTTCAAATCTTTTTTTATCTCAATATAAGGCCTCTTTTTTGTAACAATCATTTTTTACCTCCTTTCATTTTTCTATTTCACTTGTTTTCTTATATTCTAAATTAATTTTATTTAATAAATCTATTGTTTGTTTTCTCTCTTCGCTATCCAAACCTTTCCAGTCGATTATAGCAAAACTAACTTTTTCTTCTGTCTTTTTCAAAGCCTGGGAAATCATATTCTCTGTTATAGGAAAAACATACTGGGGGATTATATGGCTTATGGCTATATCAGAGTTTAATTGTATCTTAGTCATACTTGGACAGTAATGAGGGCCTCCAATTCCAATTACTGTTTTATATTTTATTTTTTGTTTATTTAAAATTTTAATTGCATTTTCAATTGCAATGGCCAGGGCTTTGCCTGCTTCTTTTTTTCTCCAGTCTTCTTCATTGCTTCCTATTTCAATAAAACAACAGGGTTTTTCAATAAAAGGACCATGATGAGTTACTTCAAGAGTTAATTCCCAACCAGAAGGTAAATTTTTTGACATTTCTTGAAAAAGAGTTTTAAGAAC
>PFMI01000046.1 GCA_002785165.1 bacterium (Candidatus Gribaldobacteria) CG_4_10_14_0_8_um_filter_33_9 | reverse complement strand
TTGACGAGCATAAAGAAATACAGCTCGAAAATATTTTTCAACGGTTTCTTTTTTATAATAAGCTATATCCGCGATAATAAGTTCATTGCCAGACACTTTTTCTTTTGATTTAACGCCGAATTTTTCACAAATTTCCTGACCGATTTCTGACCTTAAATCTTTATTTCCAAAATACTCGTCTTCAAGCAAAAATCGCACATAATGTTGCTGGATTCCTTGTTCTGGAATTCGTTCTTTCCTAACTCCAGCGAGCGAAGCCAATGCCTTATAAAAAATCATTGGCCGAAAATTAAGAAGCAAGCCCAGCTCTTTGCGAATAGTCAACAAGCACCTTGCCTCAGGCATCATTTCAGGATGTTTTCTGCCAATAGTATTGTCATATTGCGGATCGCCCACCCCGCCGAAAAAAAGAATGCCAAGTTCTTTTACTATTTGGAGCGATTCCTTCGGAAGCGTGTCTTTATATTTTTCATAAGCATTCCAACCCATTGGCGCTGGCGCAAATTCAATTTTAATGCCATCTTTTTTCGCAGCCTCAATAGCAATCGCAACCGCGATTTCCATTATTTCTGGACCAACTCCGTCTCCTTTTGTTAAAGCAATTTTAATTTTTTTCATTTTTGTATTGTATTTCCGCAGCAAGTTTGATCATTACGCCTACACTGCCGCTGTTTTTAATAAGCTCTTTTTGATAATCAGAAAGAGTAAAACTATATTTATTATTAACATCTTGAACAAACGATTCCTCAATATTAATTAACAATTTTTCCGGTTTTATGCGGAAAAAACCTTTTATTGTTTCTTTTGGAAGTGCGATACAAAGCAATCCATTGCTAAACATATTTTCGTAAAAAATTCGGGCAAAACTCGGAGCAATGACACATTTTATACCTACGGCTTCTAACGCCCACGGCGCGTGCTCGCGGCTAGAACCGCAACCAAAATTTTCACCCGTCACTAAAATCTGCGAAAGAAAAAATTTGGCTCTATCTTCAACCGAAATTAAAATGTCTTCCAAACAATGTTCGCCGAATATCTCTTTTTTTGTTTCTGTTAAATACTTTGCCGGAATAATCTGATCAGTATCAATATTATCATTTTTAAGATAAAAAACATTGCCTGAAAAATTTTTCTGCTCTCCACCTCTTATGTTTTTAAGAAGTTTTGCATAATCAGGCATTATAAATTCAGAATTTTCCCATGCTGTCGGAATTGCTTTGCTTTTTTCTATGTTTAGATTGTCAGCCACTGCTCTTTTGCATATTTGAGTTGTTGGTTCAGTAATAACGCCTTTTAACGCGGACATTGTCGCAGTTGCTGGAGACGCCAGATGCACCATGCCGTTCTTGCCCATTCGCCCAGGAAAATTTCGATTTGTGGTAGAAACGCAAACTTCTCCAGGAGCAATAACTCCGCAACTCATGCCGAGACAAGCTCCGCAAGTCGGACCGCTCACAAAACATCCTGCTTTTATAAAAATTTCGATTAGTCCCTCTTTGAGTGCTTTCTCATAAATGCACTGTGTTGCGGGCACAATGATACAACGAACATTTTCTGCGACTTTTCCGCCTTGCTGTTGGAAAATACTTGCCGCTATTTTTAAATCCTCTATACGTCCGTTTGTGCAGGAGCCAATATAAACCTGATTAATCTGTTTGCCTGCAAGTTCAGAAACTTTGACCACATCACCTGGCGAATAATTGTCGGTGATAATCGGGACCATATTAGTTGCATCTATGTCTATTATTTGGTCATATTCCGCATTTAGATCGCTATTCCATTCATCAATTCTTTCTCCTTGTAAAACCTTTTTAAGATAATCTATGGTTTTGTCATCAGCCATCATTATTCCCGAAGTCGCACCCGCTTCTACCGCCATATTGGTAATCGTCATTCTGGCGTCCATGCTCATCGCGTCAATAACAGGACCGCCAAATTCCAAAATTGCGTTTGTTGCGCCATTAACTCCGATTTTATTAATAAGTATTAAAATAAGATCTTTTGCAAAAACATTTGCTGGCAATTCGCCGATAAAATTCACGCGAATAACTTTGTGAGGCGGACATATCCAAAATCCAGTTATTATGCCATTCTCCAAATCTGTTGTGCCAACGCCTGCCGTAAAAGCGCAAAAAGCGCCATGTGTGCAAGTATGGCTGTCGCCCATAATGCCGATTTGTCCTGGCAATATCCATCCTTTTTCCGGAATAATCGCATGACATACGCCATTTCTGCCAACATCAAGAAATTCAATGCCATGTTTTTTGCTCCACTCGCGCACAATTTTGCCCTGAATAGCAGATGCCGTATCTTTTGCCGGATTAACATGATCAATCATTGTCTTAATCTTATTAGAATCAAAAACAACATCGCATCCCCGACGTTGCATATCAAGAATTGCGTTAGGCGTGGTAATTTCATGTCCCCATACCCAATCCAGTTTGAACGCCATTCTGCCGTCCGTCAATGTCTTTATAAGATGTTTTTCAACAATTTTTTGAAACGCTGTTTTTCCTTTTTTCATTTCTTTTTTATTTATTTTAAATCAACCTTAACTTTAAATCAACCGCTCAAAAAATTTTATAATATAAAGCGCATGATATTGACTATTGGAAAATGGCTGATAAAATAAAATAATAAAAGAAAAAAGAACATGGCTGAAATAAAAAAATATCAATTAAATTGTTTGATTTCTCCGGAATTAATTCAAAAAGAATTGGAGGATTTTTTGAAAAAAATTGAGTCTTTGCTTTTAAAAACCGGTGAAATTCTTAAAACAGAAATTGTTCAAAAAATAAAATTGAGATATCCTGTCCAGAAAAAAAACGAAGCATTTTTGGCTAGTTTTGATTTTAAGGGAGAAGCGGGAAAAGTTGAAATTTTTAAAAAAGAAATTGAAAAAGAAAAAAATATTTTGCGTTATTTATTAATAAAAAACAAAGAAAGAAAAACAAAAATTAGAGAATTAAAAAAAGAATTAAAAAAAATACAAAAAGAAAAACCGAAAAAAGAAGAAAAAGTCGAATTAAAAAAAATAGAAGAAAAACTGGAAGAAATAATGGGTCATAATTTTACCAGTGAAAATAAAATCAATGAATCTTAACAAAACCTTTGTATTGGGAAATCTCACCCAAACCCCAGAGAAAAAAAATCTGCCCAGCGGTCAGTCAGTGGTTTCTTTTGGAGTAGCCACCAATCGCTTTTACATTGATCAAAACCAAGAAAAAAAACAAGACACTGAATTTCATAATATTGTTTTGTTCGGCAAATTAGCTGATATTGCTTCTCTTTATTTACAAAAAGGTTCCTTAGTCTTGATTGAAGGACGTTTAAAAACTAGAAATTGGCAAGACGCTTCTGGAATAAAACATTATAAAACAGAAATTATTGGAGAAAAAATGCAATTAGGACCTAAAACAGGAGAAAGACAAACTAATTCAGAACAATGGAAACCATCAAAAGAAAAAAATATTACAATAGATAAAGAAAACATTCCGACTATAGAAGAATTTTCCGAAAATGATAAAGATAAAGAAATAGATATAAAAGATATCCCATTTTAAAAAAATTCAAAAATCAAAAATTTAAAAAATATAAAAACAAGATGCAAATAATTTGAGATTTGAAATTTAAAATTAAAATATATGCATTGCTATTTTTGTCAAAAAAATATAAAAGATATTGATTTTAAAAATACTAAAGTATTAGAAGGTTTTGTTTCCGCAGCGGGCAAGATAAAAGCTCGAAAAAAAACCAATTTGTGTTCTTTTCATCAAAGAAAAACAGCGCAAGCCATAAAAAGAGCCCGTTTTTTGGCTCTTTTACCTTATGTTAAAGAGTAAAAATTATTTTTACTCCTCTCATGCTTCTCGCTAATTTCTTGAACTCACGAAGTTCTTGTTGCCTCGCTGTCTGCGACAGTGAGGCAACATTTAATTTTCTGTCACTGATACACGCGATCGCGTGTATCAGTGACAAAGACAAAAAATTGCGGAAGCGAAAAGGACAATTCCAAGTTTTTTGCGGGCGGCAAATTCTTTCTAATCCCAAATTTCGTATTTTCGGCCAAGCATAACTCTTATTCCACCGTAGATATTGTAGAAGAAAGAAAACAAATCGTACAGGCATGGAAGTTTAAGGCCGAAAATATATACAGAAATATTATCATAAGTCTTCACTCTGGTTTTATTCATTTCTTCGCCCAAAACTTGTTTATCCAATTTTCTTTTAGGATTTAGAAACGATTGCCTGATTCCGGCTATCGCAGAGGAAATTGGAATGCCAACAAATTTCTCATTTTCAAAATTATATTCAGTGGGGTGTAAATAACCAGCTTTTATTCGCAATTCAAAAAATTTCATAAAATGCCAACTGAAATAGTTTTTTTCAAATTTTCCGATAAGCAAAAAAGTTAAACCCAGAGATCCATTCTTTTTTGCCTCAAACCAGGAAAATCCTGCTTTCGTTTTTCGTTCTAATTCAAAACCATAGTTTTTCAATTTTTTAAAAACACAATC
>PFMI01000030.1 GCA_002785165.1 bacterium (Candidatus Gribaldobacteria) CG_4_10_14_0_8_um_filter_33_9 | reverse complement strand
TCTAAAATAATCGCTTCGCTTTTAATTATTTTATCACAAGATAATTATTTTTCAATAAAAATATGGGCGTGGTCGGAGTCGAACCGACGGGGCCCTTACGGACAACAGTTTTACAGACTGCTCCCACCCCCTATGGGTCTACGCGCCCTTTTTAAATGGTTTTACTATGTTTTTTTCGCCAGTCCTCGATTTTTTTTTGATGTCCGGAAAGTAAAATTTTCGGCGCTTGCCACTTAATTCCTTTTTTCGGTTCAAATAATTCAGGTCTTGTGTATTGAGGATATTCAATAAAATTTTTTTGTTTGGTGATTCTTTGTCCTAAAAGTTCTGACTTTCCAATAACTCCGGGTATTAATCTTGTCACTGCCTCTATTAATGTTAAAGCCGGCAGCTCTCCGCCCATTAAAACATAGTCTCCCATTGATAATTCAATGTCAGCAATATTTTTTGCCACTCTTTCGTCAATTCCTTCATAGCGACCGCAGATTAAAATGAGTTGATCAAGTTGGCTAAGAGAATAAGCTATTTTTTGATTGAATTTTTTTCCTCTTGGCGTGAATAAAATCACTTTTGATTTTTCCTGCCTGTTTGTCGGCGAGGCAGGGATTTTTGACTTTAAAAATTGGATACATTGATAGATGGGTTCAATTTTCATTACCATTCCTCTGCCTCCCCCGAAAGGTTTATCATCTACGGTTTTATGATTATCATCGGCAAAATCTCTAAGATTATGAATTTCAATTTTTATGAGTTTTTTTTCTTTCGTTTTTTTTAAAATGGAATGGTTAAAATAATTTTTAAAAATTTCAGGAAATATAGTGATAATGTCAAATTTCATAGGATTCTTTTATATTTATTCTAAAATTAGAAAACAGCGTTTTAATAATAACGCTGTTTTCTAAAAAATCAATGCTTATTCAAGAATCTATAAGTCAAGACTCTCTATATCTTCTTTTTTTTCAGAATCTTTTTTATCTTCTTGAAATCTGCTGCCGCCAATAGGTTCTTCAATTTTTAAATTAACCCTGGCATGATTTTTGAGCCCTATAATTCTAACAAGACTTCTTATAGCTTTGGCCGTTGCCCCAGCTTTTCCGATAATTTGTCCCATATCGTCGCGGTGTACTTGCAAAGTAAGCAGTACTCCCATTTCGTCAAGCTTTCTTTCGATTTTTACATCTTTTGGGTTATCGACTAATGCTTTGATTACATATTCAAGAAATTCTTTGTCAATATCTTTAGTGGTCGCCATAATTCTTAATCATTTAATCATTATTTTTTATTCAGTAGTCCGACCTTTCTTTTCCACTACTTATTTTCATTATAACCATTTTTTAAACAATGTCAATCTTACCCGGGTACATTCTGGTAAGGTGTCAATACATTTTGTGATTTTTGAACATTAAAAATATATTGAAAAGAATAAAAATAATCTTCTAAAATTAAACAACGATGATTTTGATAAATAATCCAATTTTGAGCTTCAATGCAGAGTGCCGACAGGTTTCAAGACATAAAAGGTCGTATGAATGAAGATAATGCACGGGGGAGAGCAATAGAAATGTCAAAAAACCCTTGTCCTGAATGTGGTTCTCCCCGTTCTTGGGAGTATCCCCACCTTCTTTAGAGTATTCCACGCGGCATTGTTATTATGCAGTGGCTTGTTTAGGGGCACATTCTGTCCAATATCTTAAAAAATTAGAAGGGTGTCCCAAGTGCAAAAGCTATGACTATGTCCATAAATAGGGTTGAGTGAAACCCTTGTGTTCCCTTAAAGAGGAGTCAAGTCCGTAATCAAAGTCGTGAATTTGGAATAAGAAGTTCTTAGTCCTTTGAAAATCAAAAATTATTTCACTTGTAAAAACTTAAGATAATTTTCGCGGGTGATAATTTCTATTTTGGCATTAGAATAGGTTTGCAAAAACTCTTGCGGAATTTTTGTTTTAGCGGCTAAAAATTTAAATTCAAAACCAAAAAGCTTTCCTTCACGTTCTTCTACCCAATCAATTTCTTTTTTGTCCCATGTGCGCCAAAAATAATTGTTAGCAAAAATATTATGATATTGCTGGGTTTTTAGCCGCTCAACCACCAAGAAATTTTCCCATAATTTTCCAACATCATCGCGCATTTCTAAATTGTTAAAATTAGAAATTACAGCGTTGCGAATACCAGTATCATAAAAATAATATTTGCTTTTTTTAGTAATTTCCTTTCGCAGATTTTTAGAAAAACCGCGTAAATTAAAAAGCACAAATGATTTTTCTAAAAGATCAAGGTATCGGGCAATTGTTTTATAATCTAATCCAAGCGATGCGCCTAATTCAGTTAAAGAGACTTCATCGCCTGTTTGGAAAGCGATTAAGCGCAATAAATCAAGAAGAATTTTAGATGATTTAATTTTTTCCAACTCAAGAATATCTTTTAAAAGATACGAATTAATAATTTCTTCTAATGTGGAAATTTTATTTATTTTTGTTTTAGCGGTTAAAACAGCTGGATAGCCGCCAAAAACAAGAAATTCAGGAAGCTTTTCTTTTAATTCGTAAACATTGTAAATTTTAACAAGTTCAAGTTGAGAAATAGGATAAAGAATTAAAGTTTTCTTTCGCCCAGTGAGAGGTTCGCCAATTTGTCCAGATAATTCAAAAGAAGAAGAACCTGTGGCAATAATTTTAATGTTTGGTATTTGGTCAACTAAAATTTTCAAACCCATGCCGACATTTGGAATTCTTTGAGCTTCATCAATAACAATTAATTTATACCCAGAAGCATATTCATCTATTTTAGAAAAATCCTGCGAGCTTAATATTTGTTGAATTTTAATATTATCGCCAGAATCAAATTTATATTTTAATTTAACAGAAGAAAGAAAGTTTTTTAGAAGCGTAGTCTTCCCTGTTTGTCGAGAACCATAAATAACCAAAACTTTATTTGGTTCTAAATATTTATTTAATTGATAAAAGCGCGGTAAAATCATAATTTAATTGTAATGTTTTGCTTAAAATTGTCAAATTTCAAGGAATACAAATCCTTGAAATAGAGACCTTATTTCTTCCACACTCCTATTTTTACATTTCTAAACCTTGCTGGGGAACAGCCATGTCCAACATGGGCGCTCTGTCCCGGCTCGCCTTTGCCGCAATTCGGAGTTCCCCAAATTTTCCAATGTTTTTTATTGCAAATTGCGTCGCAGGAATTCCAGAATTGAGGAGTAATGCCTGTGTAAATAGGATTTTTATAAATTTTTCCCTTTTTTCCATTTTTAATTTCCCAAGCGATTTCGCATCCAAACTGAAAATTAAGCCGTTTGTCGTCAATGCTCCACGCTTTATTGGTTGACATAAAAATTCCGCTTTTCGTGTCGGCTATTAAGTCATCTAACTCCCACTCGCCGGGTTCCAAATTTATATTAGTCATTCTAATCAATGGAATATTGCTCCAGCCGTCAGCGCGCATAGTTCCGTTGCTTTTTTGTCCCAACACGCTGGCGGTTTCCCGAGAAGTTAAATAATTTACGAATTTGCCATTTTTAATAATGGGAAATCTTTGAGCAGGTATTCCTTCATCATCATAACCAAAAGTTCCCAACCCGCCGAGCAAAGTGGCGTCAGCCGTGATATTCACAATATCTGAACCATATTTAAACTTGCCTAATTTTTCCAAAGTCAAAAAGCTCGTGCCAGCAAAACTAGCTTCCATGCCCAAAACCCTGTCTAACTCAATGGGATGACCGCAGGATTCGTGAATCTGCAATCCCAATTGATTACCATCTAAAATAAGAGTGTTCATGCCAGCAGGGCATTGCGGAGCTTTTAACAAAGCAACAGCTTCTTCTCCTATCCTTTGAGCATTTTCTTTTAACCCCAATGTTTCCACTAATTCATATCCAGCCGTGCCGCATTGTCCTTTAAAAGAATTAGGAAAACTTCTTGTTTGCACATCGTTTTTAGTTATTGCTGTGGCTTCAATACCAGCGCCTGACTCGTAAATTTCCTGTTCAATAAAACTTCCCTCTGTAGAGGCGAAAATTTTTTCCTGTTTCCAAAAATTCATAAATGCTTCAACTACTTTCACGCCTTTTACTTTTTGCATTTCAACGTTTGCGTCTAAAAGAAGTTTTAATTTTTGCTCAAGAGAAATTTTAAAAGGATCTTTTTTAATCTTTGTCTGGTATTTAGCGACAATTTTTTTTGCTGGCGATAGTTTTATTTTTTCGTTTTGAACAAGTAAACTCGCCTTAGCAATTTCAATCGCTTCTCTGACTGTTTTTTCAATATTTTTTTCATCCAAAAAACAGCTCGCGCTAAACCCCCACGAGCCATTATATAAAACTCGTATGCCAAAACCATGATCTTGATTTACTTCTATCGCTTCAGGTATTTGATTTTTTACATCAATGCTTTCTCTT
>PFMI01000048.1 GCA_002785165.1 bacterium (Candidatus Gribaldobacteria) CG_4_10_14_0_8_um_filter_33_9 | reverse complement strand
TTTGAAATGGAAGAAAAGATTATTAAATTTGTAAATGAATATAATTTCGAAAAAAAATTAAAATCATTAAATTACAAAACACCCGAACAATTTTTAAAAGAAAAAAAGGAAATTAATAATGTCATACAACGTATCGTTATTTAACAAATAATCTTGTTCGCGCTGCCAAAAAGTTTAATTTTTTCTTCTACAAGTTTTTCAATTTGTTTTATTATATTCGGAAGAATTTTATAAGGTTTTATTTCTTTACCTTTTAATGCTTGTTTTAAAGAATCTTTCCAAATCATTCTTATTTCTGTATTTATATTAATTTTTGTTATTCCTAATTTTATCGCTTTCTTAAAGTCTTGACTTTTTGTCCCTGAACCGCCGTGAAAAACCAAAAAAGTATTGGTTTGTTTTTTAATTTGTTTTAATCTTTCAAAATCTATTTTTAACGGTTTTTTTGGAATACCATGAATATTACCAAAAGAAATAGCTAAACAATCTATGCCCGTTTTATCAACAAACTCTCTTATTTGTTCTGAATGAGTTAAATTTGCTTTATTAATTTTTTCTCCAGTTTTTGGAATAATCCCTAATTCTCCTTCTATTAAAACATTATTTTTCTTTGCTAAAATTACCGCTTCTTTGGTTTTTTTTATATTTTCTTCTAAACACAACAAAGAACCGTCTATATGCACCATTGAATAATTATTATCAATCGCTTTTTTTAAAAATTCTAAATTTTTACCGTGATCAAAATTTAAAAAAATAGTTTTAAGATTGATATTCAAATCTAACACTAAATTATTTACTAAATGAAATACTGAAAAAATTCCCAAAAATTCACTCTCCCCCTCTGATGTCCCTAAAATTACTGGCGACTTCATTTTTTTTGCTGCCAATAAAATTCCTTTTAATTGCTCTGTGGTAGAAAAATTAAATTGTCCTATTGCCCATTTTTCTTTTTGAGCCTTTTTAAAATATTTTTTTAGTAATTCTGATTGCATAATTTTAATACCTACGAGGCCGGGTCTCGTAGTTAATTTACAATAATTCTTTAAATAATTTGCTGACCGTTTCAGGGTTTGCTTTTCCCTTAGTTTGAGCCATTGCTTGCCCGATTAAAAATTGTAAGGCTGTTTCTTTGCCATTTTTATAATCTTGCGCTGGTTTAAAATTTTTATCAATAACTTGCTTAACAATTTCCTTAAGCTCTTCGGCACTAGATATTTGAATCAATCCTTTTTCGTCAATAATTTGCGCGGGCGCGCCTCCCGTGTCATACATTTCTTTTAATAAAACCTTGGCGATTTTACTAGAAATTTCACTTGCATAAATCATAATAACAAATTCAGCAAATTTTTCCGGGGTTATTAAAAAATTTTTATCATTTACAAATTTTCCTTGTAAAAGACCCTGTAGATCAGTGGAAATATAGTTGGAAGCCAGTTTATAAATTTTTTGTGGTTCATTTTGTTCCGCTTTTCCAATCCCTTTTTTTTCTTTTATCCATTGTTTTAATCTCAAAGCAACTTTTTCAAAATAATCCCCCAAATCCTTTTGCCAAATATAAATATCCGCTTCTTTTTCTATAAGACAATATTGTTTTTTAAATCTTTCCATTTTTTCCAAAGGAAGTTCTACTATTTCTTTTTTAATGTCCTCTAAAAATTCTCTACTCAATTCTAAGGGAGGCAAATCCGGCTCTGGAAAATATCGATAATCATGCGCCCCTTCTTTTTCTCTTTGAGAAATGGTAATTTCTTTTTTGTCATGCCAGCCCCTTGTTTCCTGAATTATTTTTTCGCCTTTCTCTAAAAGGTCTGTTTGTCTTTTAATTTCATATTCAATCGCTTTCCCCACCACTTTTAAAGAATTAAGATTTTTTATTTCCACCTTAGTCCCTAATTTTTCAGAATTTGACAATGATATATTTACTTCGCATCTCATCTCGCCCTTTTCCATATTTGCCGACGAAACATTTAGATATTTCAAAATTAATTGAAGATGACGGGTAAATTCCCTAGCCTCCTGTCCAGACTCAATATCCGGCTCAGTGACAATTTCCATCAAAGGAATTCCCGCTCTATTAAAATCTATTAAAGAATAGTCCGCTCCTTCAGGATGAATAAGTCGTCCCGTGTCCTCTTCCATATGGACTCTTTCTATTCTTATTTTTTTAAAAAAAGAATTTGTAAGAGGAATTTCTAAATAACCATTTCTACATAAAGGCGTTTTGTATTGAGAAATCTGGTACCCCTTCGGCAAGTCCGGATAAAAATAATTTTTTCTTTCAAAATAAGAATTCTTTTCAATCGCGCAATTTAAAGCCAAGCCGGTTTTTACTGCCTTTCTTATGGCTGTTTTATTAATTACAGGCAATGTCCCTGGGTGGCCGAGGCAAATTGGGCAAACATTTATATTGGGAATTTTCTCGCCAGGAGCATTCTTACAAGAGCAAAACATTTTGGAATTAGTAGCTAATTCCGCGTGTATTTCAAGTCCAATTGTTGGTTTATGCATAAATTACAAATTAAACATTCAACCATTGGGGATTAAAAATTCTATCTATTGACCGCTTTTACAATTTTTACGCCAAAGCTTGTGCCTATAATGTCTGCTCCCGCTTTAACCATTATTTTAGAATCTCTTAAAGTTTGAATTTTGCCCGAGGCCTTAATTTTTAATCCGGGAGCTCCTTTTCTCATAATTATTAAATGACGGGCTTTTTCTTTTAATTCCATATGCTCAAGAGGATCTTTTTCAGTGGCTGTTTTTACACAAAAAGCCCCTGCCTTTTTAACCAATTCAGAGGCCTTTTCAATTTCTTTATCAGTCAAATATCCAGAGCCGATAATTACTTTAGTGGGTAAAATTTTGCAAAGCTCCCCAAGGTCATCTAATATTTCCTCATATCTTTCGTATTTCATGTCAATAACATTCATCACAATATCTAATTCATCGGCGCCATTTTTTCTCGCATTTTTGCAAAGTTCAACTCTTTTTGGATGAGAACTTTGACCCATAGGAGGATCAATCAAAACTATGGTTTTAATCCCGCTTCCTTTTAATTCCCTGCTTGCCACGCTTACCCACTGCGTATTAACACAAACCCCGCGAAAATTATATTTTATCGCTTCTTGGCAAGTTTTTTTAATATCCTCTTCCGTGGCGGAATGTTCTATGTTGGTTTGATCAATAATTTTGACAATATCTTTTATCATATTTTAATTTTAGTTTATCATCTTGAAAATTAATGTCAAGCGAAATGATTATTTTTTAATTATTATATTTTATATTTTGTATTTTTTGCTTTACGCTTTAAATTTCCTTAAGTTACCCAGTATTTTTCTTTTGTCATTCCATCTCTTTTGGTTTCTATTTTTTCAATTTCTTTTTTAGCTAATTCGGCTAATTTTTCCAATTCCTGTCTAGACATTTTGTCTAAAGCTACAATTTCTTTTTCCAAAAAATCCTGATCATTTTTTCCGGGATTAGAAAGAACCTGCTCCAAAAGACAAGAAAGAATTTGTCCTATTTTGGGCCCAGGAGAAATTTTTAAAATAGCCATTATATCATTGCCAGAAACCTTTAGCATATTAGGCGAGATAGGGTCTTGGGAGACTTTTTCAAAAAGATATTTTAAATGCCTTAATTTATATGGCTCTGCCTTAGGAACGCCCGAGCCAATTCTGTCCGCTTGCCGCACTTTCAAAAGTTCTAAAATATTTTCCTTGCCCGCGTTTTTTAAAAGACGCCTGACCGACGAGTCGCCAACTTCATCCACATTATAATAAAACAAATGATACCTTACCAATTTAACAACCTTTTCTATGTCTTTTTTAGGAAATTTTAGCCGTTTTAAAATCTGTTCAGTCATTTTCGCGCCCACAACCTCGTGATTATAAAAAGTAGCGTTAAGTCCTTCTCCTTGTTTGACGCGCGGTTTCCCGACATCGTGAAACAAAGCCGCTAATCGCACTGCGATAGAAAAATTTTTTTTACAAGCATAATTTAAACTTAATAAAGCATGCTGATAAATTTGATAAAGATGATGTTTGTTTTGGGTAACATTAAACCCTTGTTCTAATTCTGGAATAATGTAATGAAGAAGATTTTTTTTACGAAGGATTTCTATACCTTGAGCTCCGTTTGAGGAATTTATTATTTTGAGCAATTCATCGCGGATTCTTTCTTGAGAAATAAAAGAAAGCAATCGCGCATTTCTTTGAATGGATTCGCTAGTTTTCGGCTCAATCGCAAATCCCAAAACAGTGGCAAATCTTATGGCCCTAAGTATTCTTAAAGCATCTTCATTAAAATGGTCATCGGGATCGCCTACTGCCCGAACAATTTTATTTTTTAAATCCTCTTGTCCATTAAATAGATCTATAATTTTAAATTTTGCTGGATGCGAAACAGACTCCCCGTAGGGTTGCTTTTGAATTTCCAATGCCATCGCGTTAATGGTAAAATCTCGACGCGCCAAATCCTGCTCAATAGTTTTTGCCCAT
>PFMI01000023.1 GCA_002785165.1 bacterium (Candidatus Gribaldobacteria) CG_4_10_14_0_8_um_filter_33_9 | reverse complement strand
AATTATTACAATTAAAAAGCCGGGCATTAGGAGAAGTTTTAAAAACTTCTAATAATAAAGCGCTTCAAGATTTGGAGGCCAAATATTTAGGACGTAAAGGGAAATTAACTTTAATTTTGCGTTCTTTGGGTAAATTACCTAAAGAAAAAAGGCCTAAAATCGGCAAATTAGCCAATGAGATAAAAAAAGAAATAGAAAAAGCAATTAAAAATTCAAAAATTAAAGCTCAAAATTTAAAGCTTTCTGCGACTGTTGAGAAAGAATGGCTTGATATAACTCAACCAGGAATTCGGCAAAATATTGGCCATTTGCACATTGCAACCCAAGCGATTTCGGAAATAGAAGAAATTTTTAATCGCCTTGGTTTTTATCGCGTTCATTATCCAGAAGTAGAAACTGATTGGTATGCTTTTGAATCTTTAAATATGCCAAAAAATCATCCAGCTCGGGATGAATGGGAAACTTTTTTTATTGCGCCGAATATTGTTTTAACTCCTCATACCAGTTCGGGTCAGGTTAGAGAAATGGAAAAAGGAAAACTCCCGATTAAAATGATAAATATTTCCAAGTGCTACCGCCGGCAAATAGATGTTTCTCATGTTCCAATGTTTCATCAGTTTGAAGGACTTTATATAGACAAGAATGTTTCTATTATACAATTAAAGGGAGTATTTGATTATTTTGTTAAGAATTTTTTTGGAGAAGACAGAAATATTCGATTAAGACCATTTCATTTTCAATTTACTGAACCTAGTTTTGAGATTGATATTAATTGCAGTCTTTGTAAAGCGCAAGGTTGTCTTTTTTGTAAATCTGGTTGGGTAGAATTAGGCGGCGCCGGCATGGTTCACCCTCAGGTTTTAAAAAATGGCGGCATTGACCCTAACCAATATTCTGGTTTTGCTTTTGGTTGGGGGGTGGAAAGAGTTTATATGATGAAGTCGGGTCTTAATCTTCCCGACATAAGATTAATTTACAAAAACGATTTAAGATTTTTAAACCAGTTTTAAGTTTATGAATATAAAGGTTTTTGACAATTGGCTTAGAGATTATTTAAAGACCAAAGTTATTCCTCAAGAGATTGGCCGTTTGCTTTCTTGTTGCGGACCAAGCGTTGAGCGAGTAAATAAAATTGGTAATGACTTTGTTTATGATATTGAAGTTACCGCCAACCGACCCGACATGATGTCGGTTGTTGGCATTGCCAGAGAAGCAAACGCGATTTTAAAAAGTTTTGGTAAAAAAGCGGAGTTTTTACCTTTAAAATTTTTTCCAAAAAAAGTATTAAAAAATAAATTATCTTTAAAAATAGAAATGGAAAATAGAAATCTTTGTCCGCGTTTTACCGCTGTTATTTTGGACAATATTAAAGTTGCTCCTTCTCCCGAATGGATGACAAGGCGTTTGGAAAAATCAGGGGTTAGGTCTTTAAATAATGTGGTGGACATTTCCAATTATGTAATGATTGAAACCGGTCAGCCAATGCACATTTTTGATTATGACAAAATCAGAAACCATAAAATGGTTTTAAGAAGGTCTAAAAAAGGCGAATCAATTATTACTATTGATGAAAATAAAAGAAATTTACCAGAAGGAGCAATTGTTATTGAAGATAAAGACCGACTTATTGACCTTTGCGGAATTATGGGCGGAGCCAATAGCGCGGTATCTTCTAAAACCAAAAGAGTGGTTGTGTTTGTCCAAATTTATAATCCTCTTTTAATTAGAAAAACCTGTCAGGCGCTTGGTTTTTGGACGGAAGCGGCTATTCGTTTTGAAAAGGGCGTTGATTCAGAGGGAATAATTCCTGCCCTGTGGCGGGCAGTTGAACTTTTAGAAAAAATAGCTTTTGGTCAAGTAAAAAGCAAACTCATTGATATAAATAATATTCAATATAAACAGAAGAAAGTAAAAGTTAGTTTTTCTAAAATAAACCAATTAATAGGCATTGAAATTACTCCTCAAAAAGTTGCTTTAATTTTAAATTCTTTGGGTTTTAAAACAAATATCAAAAGAGATGCGATTGAGGCAGAGGTGCCGAGCTGGCGCGCTAATGATATAAATATTTCAGAAGATTTAATTGAAGAAATTGTCAGGATTTACGGCTATCATAATTTGCCTTCTATTCTTCCTGTAAATCAAATTTTGGAGCAAAAAACTATTCCTGAATTTTTTTGGGAAAACAAAACCAAAATCTTGCTAAAATACTTAGGTTTTAGCGAGGTTTATAATTATTCTTTTATAAGCGCCAAAGATTTGGAAGGTTTTAATTTAGACAAAAATAAATGCGTAAAAATAACCAATCCTTTAAGTAGCGATTGGGAATATATGCGACCCAGCTTGGTTCCTTGTATTTTAAAAAATATAGCCGATAACGAGAAGAATTTTTCCAAAATAAAAATTTTTGAATTAAGCAATGTTTATATAAAAAAAAGCGATAACAATTTGCCTTATGAATTTCTTTTATTGGTTGGCGCTTTGGTTGATAAGAGCGATAAAAATTTATTTTTTGAAGCAAAAGGCATTATAGAATTCTTATTTAAAGAATTGGGAATTTTTAATATTGAATTTAGGGTAGAAAATGCTCTAAATACTCAAAAGGGAAGAACTGCGGATATTATTTTAGGGAAAGAAGTTATTGGATTTTTAGGAGTTTTGGATAAAAAAATAGCTTCTTGTTTTGAATTGAACAGCGAGCCAGTAATTTTTAGTTTAAATTTTACAAAACTTATTAAAAAAGCAACTTGCAAAAAGATTTATAAATCTATCTCTAAATATCCTTTATATAAAATGGATTTAGCTTTCGTGATAGACGAAAAAGTTTTGTATAAAGATATTTTAGAAACAATAAAAAAAGCTGGCGGAACATTGGTTAAAAATATACAACTTTTCGATGTTTATAGGGGTAAACAAATTGGTTCCAATCGCAAAAGTTTAGCTTTTGCGATTGAATATGGAACAAATAATAGAACTTTGTTTGGCGAGGAAGTAAAAAAGACTCAAAACAAGATTATTCAAGCAATTCAAAAAAAGTTTGAAGCAAAAATTAGAGACGATAAATATAATTAATTACGAGTGCTGTTTTCAAGCCCATTTTTTTCCGCATTTGCTGGATATTGCAGACCTGACATAAGTCTGACCTTTGCCAGGTTTTTTGATTTTAGATATCCAAATTTCTTACTTTTTTAGCGTGCGCTTGAATAAATTTCTTGCGAGGCAAAACTTCTTTACCCATTAAAACATCAAAAATATGGTCGGATTCCTTAACATCTTCAATGGTTACTTTTAGAAGAATTCTGTTCACTGGATTCATAGTTGTTTCCCAAAGCTCTAAAGGATTCATTTCTCCCAAACCCTTATATCTTTGAACAGAAAATGATGATAATGAGGGTAAAGAAGATATGAACTCCTCTTTTTGCATGTCGCTATATGCGTATTCTATTTTTTTTCCGAAAGAAATTTTGTAAAGCGGCGGCTGAGCAATAAAAAGAAAACCCTTTTCAATTATGGGCTGAAAATAACGGTAAAAAAGGGTTAAAAGCAAAGTCCGAATATGATTACCATCGCTGTCCGCGTCAGCCATTATTATAATTCTTTGATATCTTAATTTATTTATGTCAAAATCTTGAGCAATAGCCGTGCCCAAAGCAATAATTAAAAATTTAATTTCCTGGGAACTCAAAACCTTGTCCAACCGCGCCCTTTCAATATTTAAAATTTTCCCTTTTAAAGGAAGAATGGCTTGAAAATGGCGGTCGCGCGCCTGGCGCGACGATCCGCCCGCGCTATCTCCCTCCACTAAATAAAGCTCGGAATCCGCGGGGTCCCTGGAAGAACAATCAGCAAGTTTACCAGGCAAAGCCAATCCTTCCAAAACCCCTTTTCTTAAAATAGTAGTTCGCGCCGCTTGAGCCGCTCTTCGCGCGCGCGCTGACAATAAACAATTTTCAATAATATTTCTGGCATCTTGGGGATTTTTTTCTAAAAACACAGACAAACCTTCAGAAAAAACATTTTCCACAGATGTTTTTGCTTCAGCATTGCCTAATTTTGTTTTAGTTTGTCCTTCAAACTGAGGCTCTCTTAATTTTACCGACACTACTGCAATCAATCCTTCCCTGACATCATTGCCAGTAAGATTTTCATCTTTTTCTTTTAAAAATCCATTTTTTTTGGCAAAATCATTTAAAGTCCGGGTCAAAGCGGTTCTAAAACCAGTCAAATGAGCCCCTCCTTCTATGGTTAAAATATTATTAGCAAAACTTTCCTCAAATGCCTCCGTTTCTTTAGCATATTGAAAAGCGATTTCAACTAAAATCCCTTCCTTTTCTCCTTTAACATAAAAAACATTATCATGACGAGACTCTATCTCATTCATTAAATACTTCACATAAGAAATCAATCCTCCTTTGAAATAAAAATTGTACAAAAAAGGAGGAGATATTCTTTCGTCGCGAAGAGAAATTTTAATTCCCGGAGTTAAATATGCCTGCTGACGAAGGTGATTTAAAATTCTTTTAAATTCAAACCTTGTTTGACTTTTAAAAATCTCTGG
>PFMI01000013.1 GCA_002785165.1 bacterium (Candidatus Gribaldobacteria) CG_4_10_14_0_8_um_filter_33_9 | reverse complement strand
TTTTTCGCCGACTATTGGCGGTATAGGTCCAGCATTTTGAAAAAATTCCTGATCTCGCAAAACTTTTTGGGAAAATTCAATTTGAGAATTTATTTTTGTTTCAAAATTTTTTTTAATCCCTCCCAAACCAATCTTATTTCTCAAAACCGGATTTTTCGTTTTAATTGACTCGCTATCCAGCTCTTTCACTTTAACCCAAAATTCTTGTTTTCCCTCTTGATTGACGTCCAAAAATCGCAAATCAGGATTTGTTTTCCAATCCCAAAGAATAGTATTGTCTCCCATCCCATGCTCGCCTGTCTCTGATTTTAAACTTGAAATATCAAAAAAATTTTCTTCCAAACTTACAAAAAGAAATTTTTTTAAAATGGGTTTTTGGCCCATATTTTTAAAGAAAATTTCATAATGCAGAAGTTCCCCTGATTTAGCGACATAATTTGGAGAATTGTTAATAAGTTGAGAAATATAAAAACTCGGTTCAGCAATCTCTACGGACTGACTGGTTTCTTTCAATACCCAATATACTCCATTTTTTATTATTCCCAAACTCGCATGAAATATTTTCTGTTCTCCTTGCTCCCCGGGAATTCGTCCCTTTATTTTTATTCTGCCGCCATTGGTTTGAGTCAGTGTAAAAACCTTCCACTCATTAATTTCATCCAAAAATGGCTGAGGAGAGGCATGAATAAATTCAAAACCAGAAGGATATTCTATTTTTACTCTTAAATTTTCCAAAGCATAATTAAGGTTGGAAAAATAATTTAAAGAAAAATCAATATCTTCGTTCTGTTCAATTTTAGAAGGCAAATCAAATTCAAGAGTCAAAGGAACAAATTTAATTTTAGTGGTAAAAGTTGTTTTTGATTCAAAACGCCGAGTCAAGCCCTTTGGCTGATAACTCAACCAGGCCTGACTAAGCAGGTTTTCATTTTCCTTGCCAAAAAGACGAACGCGAAAAGAATATGTTCTTTCTTCGCCAGGATAAATATCTTCCATTGTTTTTTTTACTCTCAAATCAATAAATTCTTCTGAACTAGTAGCTCCTTCCAAAACAGGGATAATGGTTTTTTCCAAAATAGAATGTTCCGGCGTTTGAAAAACCAATTCAGGATTTTCCAATCTTATCTTTCCGTTGTTTTTTAATTTTACTAAAAACTCAATTTCCCGACCCGCCTCCACCGCTTCGTCGCTTAAAATTTCTATTTTTAAAACATCCTTAGAATAAATATTTGTTTGCCAATACCAAAAACCCGCTACTCCTGCACCAACAAAAACAATTAAAAGAAAAACAATGATTTTTCGCATATCTTTTGTATATATTATAAATTATATTATAAAAAAATAAAACTTTTTGCAAGTTGCTTTCTTTGTTAGCATATTTTTAAAAAAATTGTAAGATAAAAATATGGGGAAAAAAATAATCATCGCAGGAGGAATGGGAATTTTATTTTTCTTCGCGGTTTGGTCCATTTTAATTGAGCCAAATATAATCAAAATTGAAAAAATTTCTTTGGAAATCAAAGGATTGCCCTCTTTTTTTATTGGAACTAAAATTGCGCTTTTAACTGATATCCATAGTAAAAATTACGGGGAAAAAGAAAAAAAAATTTTAAAAATTTTAAATCAATTAAACCCGGATTTTATTTTTCTCGCTGGAGACATTGTTGATTGGAGCGCTAAAAATTTAACATCATGCCAGAAATTTTGGAAAGAATTAAACAAAAATCATTATGGAAAAGTTTTTGCTGTTTATGGCAATCATGAACATCTAAATCCGCGATTCAAAACTTTTAACAAACTTTTTAGAGAAACAGAAATTGAGGTTTTAAATAATCAAACAAAAAAAATTGAAAAAAATAAAAAATTTGTTTATTTAATTGGCGTAGACGACCCTCATTTGGGATATGATAATTTGAATAAAGCAATGGAAGAGATAGACGCTGACGATCAAAATCCTAAAATCCTATTATCTCATTCTCCAGAAATTTTTAGAGCAGTAAAAAATTCTAATAAAAAAATCGACTTGGTTTTAGCAGGTCATACTCATGGAGCTCAAGTTAATATTCCTTTTCTCTCTGATCTTATTTTGCCTTTAAAATATGATAAAAAATACAAAGCCGGACTTTTTAAGGAAAATTCAACTTATCTTTATGTTAGCAGAGGAATCGGCAACAGCGGCTTAGAAATACGATTCAATTCTTTCCCAGAAATAACTTTAATAGAAATTCGTTAAATGCAAAAATTTTTAAGCAACCACATTAACACTATTCCCGCGCTAATACTGATAAATTGGACAATGGCTTTGGAAGATTCTTTTGCCAGCCGCCATAAACAAGAATGGCAAAATCTCCTATCTCTTGCGGTATTTCATGAAAAATAATCGCCAAAGTCGCGCTTACGCCGAGAGAAATGTTTGTTAAAAAAGAAGCGGCGATTATTGCGCCGTCAATAAAATTATGAATCGCGTCTCCAATTAAGCTGATATGAGTAAAAGCATGAACTTCGCAATTTTTTTTATGGCAATGCCGCCAATGAAAAAATTTTTCCATAATAAAAAAGCAAAGAAAAGAAACAATAATCCAAACAAAAGAGCGCTCTCCTATTTGTTCTGTCGCTTCAGGCAAAAGATGGAAAAAGGCGCCGGTCAAAAGAGAGCCAGCGGCAAAGCTTACAAAAATTTCTATATATTTGTCCAAAATATTCTTTTTTAGAACAAAAAAGAATATTCCCAGCAGTGAAAGCAAGCTAACTAAAACCACGCTAATTAAAATATAAAGGATTATCATATTGTTTTTAAATTTCTTTTAAAAATTTAAAATAAGAAAAGGAAATTTTTTCAACATTTTTTAAGTCTTCAACTGAAATTTTTAATAATTTTAAAACCTTCCAATCTTGCTTAAGTAAAAGCCGCAAAATTTTCACCGCGTCTACGGTTATTTCTTCTGTTTTTTCTTTTTGTTCCGCGCTAAAATTTTTAAGACATCGCCAGCAAACAATCCCTCCCTCGCAAGGCAAAAACCAAAAGGTCTCTGGCAGAAGTTTTCGCTGGCAAACACAGCAAGAATAAAGCTCGGGCTTATATCCCAATAAAGAGAAAAAATTCCAAAGAAAAAAATAATAGAAAATTTTTGTTTTACAATTATTTAAATTGTTTAAATATTGTAATCCATCAAATAATAATCGCCAGATTTTCGTGTCTCTTTGCCCTTCTCCGCACAACGTCTCAACAGCATCAGTCATTTTATAAACAATAATTATTTTTTCAGGATTTTTTCTTAAATTCTTAAATTTTTCTATGACAAAAGCGTCAGTTAATGTTTTGTAATTTTTTCCTTGGATAAATTCAATCTCTGATAAATAAAAAAGATCAGCTGACGGTCTTAATTTTGATGTTATTTTTCGAATTGCTCTGCCTAAAATTTTTATTTTACCAAAATCCTCTGTAAAAATAGTAAGAAGTTGATTCGCCTCTCCTTTATTTTCTTTTTTTAAAAAAAATCCTTGAGTCTGAAAATGTGTGAACATAAATTAACTCTATCAAATTTATCATCTGCGTTTTTTTTGTCAAACTTGACATTTTTTTTGATTGTGCTAACATCAATTATGATGTTTAGAAATCGGACAGATCTTTTGCAAAAAAGTAGGGAAAAAGTAGGAAATATCTCTACTTCATAAAAAAATAAAAGGAGGTGAGAAAAATGGCAAACACAATCATAAGTTATGTATGTGCAATAGTAACAATTTTGGGAATACTCGCTGTTCTTTGTGTCGTTGTATATTTTTTAATAGTTACTCCGACAACGGGAACAGACGAAGAAATGAGGGGAACGTGAAGCAAAAAGTAAAGGAGGTGAGGTGAAAATGAAAAAATTAGTAGCAATACTAATAGCCATGGTAATGGTAAGCGTTGTTGCTGCGGTAGCGAGCGCAGAAACAAACTTTACAACAAAAACAGGGACAGTGTCTACCATTTATTTCCGCACTAACAGCGCGGAAATAGAACAAATAAATAGAACCTTTTTAAAAGAAAAGGTTCTCCCTGAAATTCTTCTTGGTTCCACCATGGTAATAGTTAGGGGATATGCTGATCCACGTGAAACCAAAATGTGGGAAGGGAGTAACGTTGTCCTATCACAAGCGCGAGCAAATGCTATTATTAATTTTCTTAAACAACACTGTGATAGCGTTTCAGCGACCTTCAAATCCCGGGGGCTCGGGGTACGGGGTGGAACAGAAAGCTATAGTATGCAGAGAAGAGCAGAGATCACAACGTCCGCGCCTCCCACAGTCACAGTTAGAGAAGTAGCCACAGTTACAGTCGTAGCCACAGTCACAGTTAGAGAAGTAGCCACAGTTGCGACAAAACTAACCGTTCCGAACTGGTTAAAAGGAGTAATCATTGAAGCCAATTTACCGCATTATTCGCGGTTCGGCAAAGAGTTTCAAAATACTCCAATCCAAGTAGATGTGGCTAAGGGTTTTGATGAGTCCGGGGAATGGTGGGGGTTAG
>PFMI01000011.1 GCA_002785165.1 bacterium (Candidatus Gribaldobacteria) CG_4_10_14_0_8_um_filter_33_9 | reverse complement strand
TTACTTCTTTCATTTTTGCTTCTTTCAAAGTCAATTGATTTTGCTTAATATCGCAAATAAAAACCGCGTCTGGTAATTTTTCTAAATTTTTAATTCCTTCAAACTTTTTTCCCATTTTAACCAATTTTTTTTCCGCGCAAATTCTTTCTTTTTTAATAAACCTTTCCAATTCCCCTTTTTCTTTTTGCTCTTGCAATTCCCTATAACTTTTTACTCTTTCAAAAACATTTTTAAAATTAGTAAAATAACCGCCTAGCCATCGTTCAACAATATAAGGAAAATTGCATTCTTGCGCTGTTTCTTGAATTAAATTTTTCAAAGCAGGTTTGGTCCCGACCATGAGTATTGTTTTATTTTCCTTAACAAGTTCAGAAATAAATTTTAATGCCTTTTCCAGACAAACCGCTGTTTTTTCTAAATTGATTATATGAATATCGTTTTTTATTCCCGTAATATATCCCGACATTTTAGGATTAAATTTAGAGACCTGATGTCCCAAACAAAGTCCTTTTTCTGTCATCTCCTCAATCGTTATACCAAAACCATCCTTCTTTGCTTTCTTATTTTCTCCTTGCCTGTCAACAGACAGGATTTTTTCTTTTTGCTCTTCTTTGATTTTCTTTACTTTCTTTATTTTTGTTTTTGTTTCTTCTGTTATCATAATAAAATATATTACACTATGGCTCTTGATTTTTCAAGAGATATGTTTATTATAACTTATAATTAAACCAAACATTTAAAATTTATAATTTAAAATTATATATATGCAAAAAAAAATTCATCCCAAATATTATCCCGACGCCAAAGTTCATTGCGCTTGCGGAGCAGCTTTTGAAGTCGGCTCCACGCAAGAACACATTGAAACAGAAATCTGTTTTCAATGCCATCCTTTTTACACAGGCAAAGAAAAAATAATTGACACAGCCGGCAGGATTGAAAAATTCAAAGCAAGAAAAGAAAAAGCCGCGGCTTCCGTGGTAAGGAAAAAATCAGAAAAAAAATCCGGAAAAAAAAAAATTAATTTGCCTTATGGACTCAAACACAATAATTGTTGAAATTAGAGCGGGAACAGGCGGCGATGAAGCCGCGCTTTTTGCTAAAGAGCTTTTTAGAATGTACTCGAGATACGCTTTAAAAAAAAATTGGCAATTTCAAATTTTAGACAGCAATGAAACAGGAATAAACGGATTTAAACAAGTTGTTTTTAAAATAAAAGGAGAAGGGGCTTATGAAGAAATGAAACAAGAAGGAGGAGTGCACAGAGTTCAGCGAATTCCCAAAACAGAAAAAAGCAGCAGAATACATACTTCCACTATTTCGGTTGCTGTCTTGCCCATGCCAGAATCAAAACAATTCGCCTTTAATATGTCTGACATAAAAATAGATGTTTTTAAATCCTCGGGTCCTGGCGGACAAAATGTTAATAAACGGGAAACTGCAACAAGGGTAACTCATATACCCACTGGAATAGTAGTTTCCTCTCAAACAGCAAGAAACCTTGAAGAAAATAAAAATACCGCATTAAATATCTTGCAGGCAAAACTTCTTGAAAAAGAAAAAACAGAAAGAGAAAACCAGATAAGCGCGGAGAGAAGGACGCAGATTGGCTCCGCGGATCGGTCGGAAAAAATAAGAACTTATAATTTTCCGCAAGACAGAATTACGGACCACAGGATAAAAAAAAGCTGGGGCAACATTGAAAAAATCCTTGATGGCAATTTAGAAGTTATTATTAATAAGTTTAAAAATAATATTTGACTATCATAAAATAACTGGTAAGATTAAAACAATTTTAAAAATATGCCCATAACTAAATCCGCAAAAAAGGCCTTACGTCAAAATACAAAAAGAAGAAAAGTAAATATCCAGAAAAAAAGAAAAATAAAAAACCTCTTTAAAGATGTGAGAAAATTAGTTTCTGAAAAAAAATATAGTGAAGCGAAAAAAATACTGCCTTTGGTCTACAAAAATTTAGATAAAACAGCCAAAAAAGGAATAATTAAAAAAAATGCGGCATCAAGAAAAAAATCGCGAATAACAAAATTGATTAATAAGATCAAAACTTAAAAGTTTGTTAAAAGTCAAAACAGGCCATTTAAGGTTTTTTTGTTTATATTTTTTAAATTTCTCAAAAAGTTTTTGTCCTATTTGTTTATCTTTGTCTTTGTTTATCTTTATCAAAAAATTTTAATATAAATTGTTATTTTTTATTCCTTATCAATAAAATTGTTTTGATTACCGAGCCAGGGCTCACGGACAAAGATTCAATCCCGCGCCCAACCAAAAACTTAGCCATTTCGGGAACAGAGGTCGCTTCTCCGCAAATCCCGCAGTATTTCTTTTTTTGCCGACAGATCTTGATAATCTGTTTAATCATTTCTTTTACTGCTTTGTTTTGTTCATTGCCGATATAAGCAATTTTGGCATTGTCGCGGTCCACGCCTAAAACCAATTGAGTTAAATCATTTGAGCCAATGCTCATTCCATCAAAAATTTCAAGAAATTCTTTAGCTAAAATAACATTTGAAGGAATCTCTGCCATCACATAAATTTTTAAACCCTTTCTTTTTCCCAAACCAAATTTTTTTATTAAATCAATTACCATTTTTCCCTCTTCAAGTGTCCTACAAAAAGGAACCATCAAAGAAATATTTTCCAATCCAAAAATTTCGCGGCAACGCTTTATCGCGTCGCATTCCATTTGAAAAACTGGCTGAAATTTTTTATCTAAATATCGGCAAACACCCCGAAATCCCAACATCGGATTTTCCTCCTCTTTTTCAAACAATTCACCGCCAATTAAGTTTTTATATTCATTTGTTTTAAAATCAGAGAATCGGACAATGACTTCTCTGGGCCAAAAAGCCGCGGCTATCTGTCCAATCCCCTCTGCCAATTCTTTAACAAAAAACTCTCGCTTATCTTTGTGCTCTATGGTAATTTCATTTATTTTATTAATAATTTTTTGAATTTTGGAATTTGTAATTTGGAATTTGTTTTGAATTTGGAATTTGGAATTTGGAATTTGAAGCTCTTTATAATGATAAAGAGCTAAAGGATGTATTTTAATTTTCTCCGCAATAATAAACTCTTCTCGAGCCAAGCCCACGCCATCAACAGGCAAAAATGATGTTTTGAAAGCAATTTCCGGCGTTCCGATATTAACCATTACTTTTGTCTTTAATTTCGGCAATTTTCCTAAATCGTACTTCTTAATTTCAAACGGAATTTTACCTTCAAAAATTCTGCCTTTCGCGCCCGACGCGCAATCCACAGTAATTTCCTTGCCGAATTTTAAAATTTCTGTTCCTTTTAGAGTTCCAACGATACAAGGAATTCCCAATTCGCGACTGACAATCGCCGCGTGACAAACTCTTGAACCTTCGTCCGTCACAATAGCCGCGGCAATTCTTATCACAGGCAACCAATCAGGATCAGTCATTCGCGTCACCAAAACTTCTCCTTTTTTAAATTCTCCAATTTTTGAAACATTTTGAATTATTCTTACTTTTCCCTGTCCAACTTTATTTCCAACTGCAATGCCAGTTAAAATCGGACTCTTGTTAGTTTTAATTTTATACTCCTCATAAGTAGAATTTTTTTGAGACGCAAAAACTGTTTCAGGCCTTGATTGGACAATAAACAAGTCCCCTGTTTTCCCGTCTTTTGCCCACTCAATATCTTGATGACATTCATAGTGCTTTTCAATTTCGCATGCCCAGCGAGCCAAAGTTAAAATTTCATCATCTATCAAAGAAAATTTCTCTTTATCTTTTAAAGAAACCGCGGCTTCTTTTAAACCGCCAATTTTATTGTAAATATACTTTTTGGTTTTTCTTCCTAAATTTTTCAAAATAATTGATTTATATCCTTGCATCAGAGTCGGCTTAAAAACATAAAATTCATCAGCCGTGATTTTCCCCTTAACAATCATCTCGCCTATGCCGTAAATTGAGTTGATTAAAACAACATTTTCAAATCCTGTTTCCGTGTCCATAGTAAATATCACGCCTGACGAAGCCAAATCGCTTCTAATCATTTTTTGAATTCCAACTGAAAGCGCGACTTTTAATTGGGAAATTCCTTTTTCTTCTCGGTAAGAAATTACTCTATCTCCAAAAGAAGAAGCCAAACATTTTTTAATCGCTTTTAATAAGTTTTCCTCTCCTGAAACATTTAAAAATGTCTCAAACATACCTGCAAATGACATTGTTGGCGCGTCCTCTGCCACTCCCGAAGAACGAACCGCCACACTTGTATTTTTTCCACCATATTTTTGAGAGAGAATTTTGTAAGCTTTAAAAATTTCCTCTTTTAAGTATTCTGGAAATTCTGCTTTTAAAATTAAATTTCTGGCAGTCTTTCCAGCCTCTTGCAAACTTCTTATACTTTTTGGATTAAACTTTTCAAAAACCTTTTTTAATTTCTCGTCTAATTTATTAAATTCCAAAAAACGCCAATATGCTTCGGAGGTCAAAGCAAAACCATTGGGGACATTAATAGATTGTAGATTGTAGATTGTAGATTGTAGATTTTCTTTTTTTATTTTTCGTTTTTCGTTTTTTGTTTTTAGTT
>PFMI01000019.1 GCA_002785165.1 bacterium (Candidatus Gribaldobacteria) CG_4_10_14_0_8_um_filter_33_9 | reverse complement strand
TCTTTTTCCAGCCACAAAAGAAACTTTTTGTAGGCGGTTTGGGGCAAGCTGACTTTTTGGATAACCTGCCGGATTTGAGTTTCAATCTCCGTTTTGGCAATATACCGCTGGTTACATTTACCTTTCTTTTTAGAACAGCGGTAATAAGTGTAAGCAACGCGATTGTTTGTCCGGGGATAAAACTTGGTATGGATTTCGGCGGTGATTGAGGAACCGCACTCCTGGCATTTAATTAATCCCAAAAAGTCAAAACCGGACTTGATTGAGTTTTCCTGCCGGGAATGGCGTTTGACTATTTTCTGGCACTGGTCAAAAAGTTCCTTGGAAATTAAAGGTCGGTGTTTTCCGGCAAAGAGTTCGCCGCCAAAGTTCATAAGGCCGTAATAAAAAGGGTTGGATAAAATACGCCGGGAAATACTATCTAGGTGGATCGGTTTTCCCGCCCGGCTGAAAACTTTGTTTTGGCTCAAAAACCGTTGGATATCCACATAAGTATAGCCACCGGTAGCAAAAAGCCGGAAGGCTTTGGCAATAAACTTGGCGCGGGCCGGATCAATCGCAATAGTTTTATCCGCTTTGTTGTTTAAGTAGCCTAACGGAGCTTTATTGGGCCAGTCGCCACGGCGGAGTTTTTGCCGGTTTCCCCGTTTGGCGTTTTGGCTCAAGTTATCCACGTAATACTTGGCTTCGGAAAAAGCCATTGAGATCATAAATTTTCCCTGCGGTGTATTGTCAAACCAAAAGGTGGGAAACTTTAGGTCAAGCAGCTTGCCGGTATCCAGAAGATAAATAATCCGGCCGCCGTCAATACTATTTCTGGCTAGGCGGTCGGGATGCCAAGCCAAAATGCCTTGGATTTCCCCCGCTTCAATTAATTGAATTAACTGGTTAAATTCCACTCGGCCGGGGATTTTGGCGGTTTTTGACTCGGTAATGAATTTAACGATGCTTAGGTTTTCTTTTACGGCGAACTCTTTTAATTCCTCAATTTGGCTTTCGATTGATAAAACCTGTTTATCTTGTTCATCAGTGGATTTTCGACAGTAGGCAATGTATTTAATCATGGCAGTTTCTTAAAATTTTGCGTTTTCTTTTTCCTGTTTTTATTTCCTTTTAGTTATGCCTCACCAGGCTGGAATGTATTCGCGTCGCGCCCCACCGAAGCGAAAAATTCTGAAAAAAATCCTAATCTGTTGACTGTTTACCGAAAAGTTCGAACTTCTTTCCAGTAAACTTCAAATGATTGGCTCGGCCCTCGGCTTCGCCGGGGCCTCGCCTTTTCGGCACTCGCTTCGCTCGTGCCTAGAAAACTGTCAGCTCGAAACAGATTAATATCTGCTAAAAAGAAAACGCAAAATTTTTAAAGAGCTGTAATAGGATTAACTCCAAGGGAAATTTACGCTTATTGGGTTAACATCTGGAAATATTGATCCCACTAGAGGCTTCAACGATTCACCTAAATATTTTTCAACTCCATCCATATAGTTACTAGATAGTGTTGCCCAACTTACATAAAGTGTTAAGTTTTTATATTGTAAAATTTCTGGGTCAGCACTATGTTTAAGAAGACGGTCTTTGATGTCGCCTTGACCAACTTTAACAGTTTTAGGGCTGTTGCCTCCATGCCAAATAATATAGACCCCTGAGATATTGTCAAAATAATTATCGTTCAGATTAAGTCTAAGTAAGTTACACCAATGGCCACCTGTACATTTTCCCCAATTTACAAACATAGATATTCACCCCCTCTTTTTTTTGGCAATTTTTAATCTAAAATCAGCTCCTAATTGTTTAGCTCCGTGTTTTAATGAGCTAATTTGTTGCTGATCGTCAACGATAGAGCTTGGTGTTTCAACTTCACCAACAACTTTTATTTTGCCACCTTGTTTTAACATGACATCCGGCACTCTACCATAAACGGGTTCAGGTTTTTGATATCCAGGGAGATCTGCAAGAACTTGTTTACCACGCCCTTTTAATCTAATAGCCCAATCAGCCACTTTTTGGTCATGTTTGGCTTGTCCGCGTTTAGTTCTAAATGCCATATTAAACTCCTTAATTTTGCTACTTGACAAAAGTAGAATAAAAGTAATAAATTAATAATAGACAGTTAACTTATGAAAGTCAACAAGCAAAAACTGCTGACGCCCAGACAGAAAAAAGTTTTGGATTATATCAAAAAGTTTAAGGAAAGAAAGGGTTACTCTCCTACTCTTAATGAAATTGCCAATTACCTTAGAAAATCGCTCAGTACGGCCCAGCACTATGTTGAAGAATTGAAAAATAGAGGTTTTTTGAAAAAGAGTGAAAATATGGCTCGTGGGATTACTCCAGTTGAAGAAACACAAAGAATTTTATTACTTGGATACATTGCTGCAGGAAAACCAATTGAGCCAATTGAAAACCCAGAACCGATTAATATTCCTGTTTCAATGATTAATAAGGCCGGCAATTACTATGCTCTTAAGGTTAAGGGTAACAGCATGATTGATGACGGGATTGCCGATGGAGATATAGCCGTAATTCAACACATGATCACTGCTAACAATGGCGATACTGTTGTAGCGATTACTGAAAAAGGGGCCACCTTGAAAGTTTTGAGAAAACAAAAGGGGTTAATATTTTTAGAGCCAAGAAATAGGAAGCTTAAAAATATTTATCCCAAAGAACTAGAGATTAGGGGAAAGTTTTGTGGTTTAATTAGAAGAGAGTAAAAATGATGAATTTATCTTTACTGCCTGATATGTTAAAAAAAGGCGACATTGTTTCCAAATATAATAAATCAGCCAGAGCCACTTTATATTTAGGCGATAGGCTTGAACTTCTTTCGCAGATTCCAAAATCATCGGTGCGTCTAATTGTTACTTCCCCCCCCTACAATATGGGAAAATCTTACGAGAAGAAAACATCGCTTGATGAATACCTTGAGGAACAAGAAAAAACGATTAAAAAATGCGTAGAAATATTAGCCCCAGATGGCAGTATTTGTTGGCAAGTCGGAAATCATGTCAATAGCGAAATCTATCCCCTTGATACAATTCTTTATCCAATATTTAAAAAATTCGGACTGCATTTAAGAAATCGAATTATTTGGCATTTTGGGCACGGTTTACATTGTGCTAAAAGATTTTCCGGCCGGTATGAAACTATTGTGTGGTTTACGAAATCTGACGATTATGTTTTTAACCTAGACCCAGTCAGGGTACCTCAAAAATACCCAGGAAAAAAGTCATATAAAGGAGAGAATAAAGGGGAATATTCCGGTAACCCATTAGGTAAAAATCCGAGTGATGTTTGGGAGATTCCCAATGTTAAATCAAATCATATTGAGAAAACTGCTCATCCCTGCCAATTTCCGATTGAGTTGGTTGAAAGGCTGGTTTTGGCTTTAACGAAAGAGGGGGATTTGGTTGTTGATCCGTATTTAGGAGTGGGAACTGCTATTTGTGCCGCTGTTTTACATAACCGAAGAGGGGCGGGGGCCGACATTATGAAAGAGTACATCGACATTGCCAAGGAACGAGTCGAGCAAGCTATAGACGGTAGCCTTAAACGCAGGCCGTTGGGTAAACCTGTCTATAATTCTAACGGTAACAACAGCTTGGAAAGAACGCCGGCTGAATTTTTAGAAGCGAGAAGTTCTTTGTTTCCTATTTCGGCCCAGGTTTAGTTTTAGAACCAGGTTTTTTAATCTTGAATTTTTTATAAAAATCAGAAGGATTTCTTTTGAACAATTTTTCCATTTTTTTGCATTGAATAGCTTCTTTTTCTGTTAATCCGATTCCTAATACTAAAACAGGGATATCGATGTTGGCTTCACCTCTATTTTTAAAATCAACTAATATTTGATCAAATCCGGAAACACCGGTAGACATTTTTCTTACCAGTTCTTGTGTCGATACAACCTCAATTCCACATTCGATTTTGTCCTGATTTTTGAAAATAACCATTTTAGAGAAAATGTCGTAACCCATGAAAGCATATTTACCGAATTGAACTTCAAGCCCCACTTTATTTTTTATTCCGTCCATTTCTCTGAATCGATTTTTTCCAAAATAGATTCTCGGTTCTTTGAACCCTTTTTTTGAATCAGTTTTTTTAGTCCAATGATATTTTAAAAGATAGGCCTTGATCTGATTGTTGAATTCTACTGGAGAGAAAAGTAACTTGCCGTTCATCGTTTTTTCCTCGCTAACCTTTAACATACAGTTAGCCGCATTGGTGTTAGTAATTGCCGCAATCACTTCCCTAAGTTCCTTTGGGTGATTTTTATTCAAAAACTCTTCGCCTTTTTTGTAGGAATAAGTTTGAGCAATTTTCATTTCCTTATTTTATACAAAAAAGGTCTTTATCTCAATATGATTGAGGGAGTTTTGTTATAATGTTGTTGTCCGCACAGGGTGGGCAGGTCAAGGACAACACTCGCCCGCAAGGGCGAGCAATACGCGCAAAAAATAATGTGAAGGCACGAGCGAAGCGAGTGCCGGAAAGGCGAGGCCGCGAAGCGGCCGAGCCAATCATTGATCAATTTACTGGAAAGAAGTTCGAACTTTTCGGTAAACTGTCAACACAATCTTTGATGTTCCAAGC
>PFMI01000049.1 GCA_002785165.1 bacterium (Candidatus Gribaldobacteria) CG_4_10_14_0_8_um_filter_33_9 | reverse complement strand
AAACCTTATTGATAGCAAAGAGTTTGTTATATCTAAACAATTATTAAGAAGCGCAACGAGTATCGGGGCTAATATAGAAGAAGCAATTGCAGGACAAAGCAAGAAAGATTTTCTGCATAAAATGGCGATTGCTTTAAAAGAAGCAAGAGAGACAAGGTATTGGCTGAATTTACTTGATAAAAGTCAAATTATCAAAATTGATTATGGAAGTTATCTTCAGGAAATTGAATCTATAATTAATATTTTAACCAAAATTATTAAAACAAGTTCCCAATCAATCTAAGGGCTATAATTTATAATTTATAATTGCTAATTTCTAATTTCTAAAATGTTATTAACATTAAAGACCTTGACAAACTTTGTTAGAGGAGTACAATTTAATTTATGAATTATCTTCTCAGCCAAAACCAAAATTGTTGTTGCAATTTCTTTTTTTAAAAGAGGTTGTTTTAATGTTTAGGAAAAATAAAAATTAAAAATTTTAAACAAAACATCCTCTTGTAAAAAGAGGTTTTTTATTTCTATAATTTATAATTTATTGTATGGCCAGGTAGCCAAGCAGTAAGGCGTCGGTCTGTCCCGCTGCGCGGGATCTCGCATAGCGAGACAAAACCAATATGAAATATTTTGTTTATATTCTAAAAAGTTTAAAAAATGGCGATTTATATATTGGTAGTACGGAAAATATTAATAATAGAATTAAATTACATAATTTTGGCAAAGTAAAATCAACAAAGTCATATCGACCATGGCAACTGTTAGAATATAAAAAATTCAATACAAGAGGAGAAGCAATGAAATTTGAAAAATTTTTAAAAAATCATCAACAAAAAGAAATTATAAAAAGAAAATATAATCTTTAATTCGGTCACGTAGCCAAGTAGCTAAGGCGCTTCTCTGCAAAAGAAGTATACGTGGGTGCAATTCCCACCGTGACCTCATAAAGCGTTCAAAATTCAAAAATAATCAATATCAAGCAGGCAAGAAGGCATTGGTCTGTCCCGCTGCGCGGGATCTCGCATAGCGAGACAAAACAGCTATACGCCGGTTCAAGTCCGGCCTAGGCCTTAAAGAGATGGTGGTTGGGTGCAATTCCCGTCCTGGCCTCAAAAAAAATCAAAAATTATGATTAAAATTTATAATACTTTAACTCGGAAAAAAGAAATTTTTAAGCCTATTGAAAAAAATAAGGTGAAATTTTATCAGTGCGGACCAACTGTTTATTGGATCCAGCATATTGGAAATATGCGCGCCATGGTATTGGCTGATTTAATAACACGAACATTCAAGTATTTAAATTACGATGTTAAATTTGTCCGCAATTACACTGATGTCGGGCACTTAACAAGCGACGCTGACGCAGGAGAAGACAAAATGGAAAAAGCAGCTAAAAGAGATAAATTATCGCCCCAGCAAGTTGCTGAAAAATATATTAAAATTTTTGAAAACGATGTTAAAGAATTAAACGTCTTGGAACCAAATGTTAAAGCCAAAGCAACCGACCATATTCCTGATATAATTGAAATGATTCAGATATTGATTGATAAAAAATTTGCCTATCAGACAGATTTAGCGATTTATTTTGATATTTCAAAAGCAAAAAATTATACAAAATTATCAAGACAAAATTTAGAGGAACAAAAACACGGAGCTGGCAGCGGCGAGATTAGCGATTCGCAAAAAAAATATCCTTTTGATTTCGCTTTGTGGTTTTTTAAAACAGGAAAGTATAAAAACGCTTTGCAAACATGGGAATCGGCCTGGGGTATTGGTTTTCCTGGTTGGCATATTGAATGTTCCGCTATAAGCAATAAGCATTTAGGAAAAACTTTTGATATTCATATGGGCGGAGTAGAGCATATTTCTATTCATCATACAAATGAAATAGCTCAAAGCGAATTAGCGAACGGCGTTAAATTTGTTAACTATTGGATTCATAATGAACATTTATTAATTAATAATAAAAAAATGTCAAAATCAGAAGGCAATAGTTATAGCTTGGAAGAAATTAAAAACAAAGGATTTAATCCGCTTAGCTTGCGATATTTCTTTTTACAAGCGCATTATCGCTCAAAACAAAATTTTACATGGAGCGCGATGAAATCAGCGCAAAATGGGCTTGAAAGTTTGCGAAATAAAATAAAAGCATTAGGAAATGATTATGGAAAAATAGATAAAAAATATCAGAAAAAATTTGTTGAAAAAATTAGTGATAATTTTAATTTTCCGCAAGCGCTGGCAGTGACGCAAGAATTATTAAAAGCAAATTTGACAGATAAAGATAAATTAGCCACGATTTTGGATTTTGATAAAGTTTTGGGATTAAATTTAGACAAAATTCACAAAGAAGATAAACAAGTAAAATTGCCAAAAGAAGTATTAAGTCTTATGAAACAAAGAGAAACAGCGCGGCAAAATAAACAATGGCAAAAAGCTGATGAAATTAGAAAAGAGATTGAGAAAAGGGGATATAAAATGAAAGATGAAAAAATATGAAAAAATTTGTTGAAAACAATTTGTGTTTTTTATTGTTAAAATTCAAAATATATGCTATCTTTAATTCTAAAGAATACTAATAATCGTATTTATTAGAAATAAATATGCAATATATTGAATTGAAGGAAAAGTTAATTGAATACATAGTTTTTACTTTGCAAGACATAAAAAAAGTTAATGCATTATTTTATCGTTCTCGCTTAAATGATTGGCAAAACAAGGGATATATAAAAAAAATTCGTAGAGGGTATTATATATTCGCTGATCAAAGTTTAGATGAATCAGTTTTGTTTTATGTTGCTAATAAAATTTATGCGCCTTCTTATGTTTCTTTTGAAATGGCGATGTCATATTATGGCTTGATTCCCGAAAGTGTTTATGGAATCACTTCAGTTACATCAAATAAGACAAATCGCTTTAAAACCGAAATTGGAGAATTTATTTATCATCATCTCAAACCAAAATTGATGTTTGGTTATAAATTGGTTACATTTGGCAAAGGGTCTTTGTATAAGATAGCTGAAATTGAAAAGGTAATTTTGGATTATTTTTATATTAATTCGCATCTAAAGACAGACGCTGATTTTTCAGAACTTCGTATAAATGAGGAAGAATTTAAGGACAAGATAAATAGCGAGAAATTGATGAAGTATTTAAGTGTATTTAACAATAAGAGCTTAGAAAAAAGAATTAAAAAATTTTTAAAATATATAACTTATGTTAACGCTTAAGGAAATAGAAAAACAATATCCAAATAATTTAAAACCATATAAGCGCAATATACTGCGCGAGTATTTGCAATACAAAATATTAGAGATTATTTTTAATTCTCCATTGGCGAATAAGCTTTCTTTTTTGGGCGGAACAGCTCTGCGGATAGCGCATAACAATACTAGATTTTCAGAAGATCTTGATTTTGATAATTTTGGTTTAACTGAAACTGAATTTACAAATCTTACCAAGGAAGCGCAAAAAGGAATGACAAAATTAGGACTTGAAACAGAAATAAAAAATGTTTTTAAGGGCGCTTTTCGTTGTTATTTAAAAATCTCAAAAATTTTATTAGACAATGAATTAGCAGTTATGCCAAACGAAAAAATGATGATTCAGCTTGATACTATGCCTCTTGAATTTCATTATGAGGTTGATAAAAAAATTTTAAATAAGTTTGATGTGTTTACGCAAATTTTTTGTACTCCATTAGATATTTTATTATCACAAAAAATTTATACGATTTTTAATCGCAACCGCTCAAAAGGCAGAGATTTTTTTGACACGATTTTTCTTTTGGGATTGACCAAGCCCAATTATGAATATTTAAATCTAAAAATGAAAATTGATAATTGGACTGATATAAAGAAAAAATTATTGGAAAAAACGAGAAAATTAGATTTAATTAGATTAGCAAAAGACGTTGAGCCGTTTTTGTTTACGCCAAGCGACAGCAAGAAAATAATTTTGTTTAAAGAATATATTGAACAGATAAAATTTTAATTTGCGGAATAAGGATAATAGACTTGACAAAAATTATTGAATTGCTATACTGTTAATATGAATAAACAAATCAGCCAAAATCAAAATTGTTGTTGTAAAACTTCTTTAAGAAAAGAGGCTGGTTTAGTTTTTAGAATTTAGAATTTAGAATTTAGAATTTAGAAATTTAAAACTAACCTCTTTTTTAGAAGAGGTTTTTTTGTTTTTATAAAGTGTTTTTTATTTATTGATGGTGGGGTGGCGGAATTAGTAAACGCGGTAGCCAGCAGAGCTACTGGCCAAAAAGCCTTGCGGGTGCAAATTCCGCCCCTGCCTCCAGTTCTTTTACAATTTAATAAATTATACAATCAGTGATGGTTTATAAAATCATCATTGTTGAAATATAAAAAAACAAAAAAGGAGGTGAATGAAAATGAAGAAGTGCAATTGCTACTACTGCCCGTGCTGCCTATTATAGGCAACCAAAAAAGGGGGGAGGTGTTGTTTATTTACAAACAGTGTCTCCCCCCGAATTTTTTAAGTTTGGTTTTTAAATAAAGCGGGTTTAAAAAATTAAAGTGCAAGTCAAAAACGCTATTCAACAAACTAATGGCAAAAGATTAATTATTGGTCCTGGATGCGTAATGCCAATCAACACGCCAGAAGATAATATAAAAGCCATTAAAAAAGTATTGTAATTATGCTTTATATTTATGTCTTTTTATCAAAAGCGAATTTGAAACAACGCTAACCGAAGAAAA
>PFMI01000024.1 GCA_002785165.1 bacterium (Candidatus Gribaldobacteria) CG_4_10_14_0_8_um_filter_33_9 | reverse complement strand
AATTTTTAAAAGAAAAAAAGGGATTTAATAATATCATATAACGTATCGTTATCTAACAATTACCACTGTATCCTACTTCGTTATGTAGCACTAATTTATCAGTTGTAATTACGACAGATAATGGAGTTGGAGATACAGAAGTTTCTGTTGAAGCAGTTGTCTGATTAGAAGTTGATTGTTGCGTAATGGGTTCAGACTTTTTCAAAAATGGAAAATATCCAACAACACCAATCAAAATGATTGCTACAATAACTAAAATAATATATACAAATCCTTTTTGATTCATATGATTAAAAATTTTTTTTCCCAAAATGCAGAATCGCCAACTGTTTTTTTTCCCGAAAATTCCTTACGATTTGGTCGCCGAGCGAAGCGAGGCGACTGCCTCTTGCTTGCAATTTCTTGTCTGGTGGGCACTAGAGGATTTGAACCTCTGACCTCTTCAATGTCAGTGAAGCGCGCTACCACTGCGCCAAGTGCCCTTTATATATATTAATGTGTGGGCGCGGAAGGAGTCGGACCTTCAGCCTCGGCCTTATAAGGACCTTGCTCCGCCATTGAGCTACGCGCCCTTTTTTACCAATTTTTCAAACTCTTGTTTTTCAATCGTTTCTTTTTCCATTAAAACCTTGGCGATTTTTTCTAAAATATTTTTTTTCTCTTTTAAAATTTTTAGGGTTTTTCCCTCTGCTTGTTTTATAAATCTTTCTGTTTCTTTATCAATGAGTTCGGCGATTTTTTCCGAGTAATTTTTTTCTGTTTCTGTTTCCATTTCCAAAAAGGATAATGTATTTCTTTTACCAAAAACAATTGGTCCTAATTTTGACATTCCATATTTAACAACTAAATTGCGCGCCACAATACTGGCTTTTTCCAAGTCATTCGCCGCTCCTGTTGATGTTTCTTTAAATATTAAATTTTCTGCGCAAAACCCGCCTAATAAAATTGAAAGGTCGGTTAAAAATTCTGATTTTGTTTTCATTTGTTTTTCTTTTTTTGGTAAAATCAAAGTGTATCCGGCCGCCATTCCGCGCGCTACAATAGAAACTTTTCCAACTTTTTCTGTTCCGGGAATAAAATGAGCTATTAAAGCGTGTCCTGCTTCGTGAAAAGCGGTAATCTTTTTTTCTTTGTCTGTTAAAAGATGACTTTTTCTTTCAGGTCCCAATAAGACTTTTTCTATTGATTCTAAAAGTTCTTTTTGTTCAATTTGGGTTTTATCGCGTCGAGCCGCTAAAATCGCTGATTCATTAACTAAGTTTGCCAAATCAGCCCCGGAAAAACCGGGTGTCCGTTCGGAGATTTCCATAAGATTAACATCTGTTGCTAAAGGTTTACCTTGGCAGTGAATTTCCAAAATTCCTTGTCTTTCTTTAATGTCTGGCAAGTCCAAAACAATTAATCTGTCAAATCTTCCAGGCCGCAACAACGCTGAATCAAGATGCTCCGGTTTATTTGTGGCTCCCATCACAATCACTCCAGTGTCTCTTTCAAAGCCGTCCATTTCAGACAAAATTTGATTCAAGGTTTGTTCTCTTTCCTCGTGCCCTCCGCCTATCCCCGGCATTCTTGTTTTTCCGATAGCGTCTAATTCGTCAATAAAAACAATGCTCGGCTGATTTTTTTTCGCCATCTCAAATAAATTTCTTACTCTGCTTGAACCTACTCCGACGAAAAGTTCAATAAACGCGGAACCAGCGATAGAAAAAAAGGGGACTTTAGCTTCATTACTAACCGCTCTTGCTAACATTGTTTTTCCTACTCCGGGCGGACCAACTAATAAGACCCCTCTGGGAATTCTTGCTCCCATTTTCAAAAATTTTTCCGGACTTTTTAAAAAATCAACTATTTCTTTTATTCCTTCTTTCGCTTGTTCAATTCCTGCAATATCTTTAAAAAATATTTTTTCGCTATCGGTTTTCTCGCCGCCAAAAAGTTTGGCAGGCGCTCGAAGAAAACCAAAGGTTTGAGACGCGCCTGTTTTTGCTTGTCTGAAAATGCTCCAAAAAAACCAGCCAAAAATTAAAAGAGGGAGAATAAAAAATAATAAAGGAATCAACCAACTCGCAACGCTTTCTTTTTCTTTTTCTATTTTTATATCCTCCACCGCGGCAATTTTTTCTTTTTCTAAACCATAATTATTTAAGGATTCAAAAATAGAAACCCCTGTTTCTTTTCTGGTAGAAGTTTTTTCTCCGGATTTATAAATAATAGAGATTTCATTTTGAGAAACCTTAATTTGTTTAATTTTTCCTTCCTTTATGTCTTGGACAAATTTGCTAAAAGAAATTTCTTTTAGAAGAGCTTTTTGATCGGGAGCAAACAAAGCAAAAATTCCTGAAATAATCAGAAAAAAAAGAATAACAAAAAGAAAATTTTGAAGAATTTTTTTCATGATAACAATAGAAGAATTATTTTATAATTTTAAAGAGAGGTAAATTTGATCATCAGTGATTTTGATAATTTTAACTTTTACTTTTTGCCCCAATCTAAGAGTATCTTCCGGGCTTGTTTCTTTTTTTTCAGAAATTTCCGATGGATATAAAAGTCCTTCTTGTTTTCCCGCCAAGCCAACAAACGCGCCAAAACTTGTCAGTCCGGTGATTGTTCCGTCCATCATATCTCCAATTTGATACTTTTCCAAGTCCTTTTTTTTTGGAGCTTTTATTACTTTCGCCGATATTGTTATTTTTTCCGACAAAATTAATCGTTCTTTTTTTTGGTCCAAGTCAAGAATTTTTACATTTAGATTTTGATTGATAAATTTTTGTAAAATAGCGCTTATTTTATCTTTGTCGTCGCTTTTTATCTCGGGATAATGTTCAGGAGAAAGTTGGGACAAAGGTAAAAAGGCCGAAATTCCCTTTACTTTTGAAATTAAACCTCCTCTGTTTGTTTTTATAATTTTAATTTCAATACTTTCGTTTTTTTCTTTTATGTCCTTTAATTCTTTCCAAATAACTTCTTTTGAAGCGGCCATTGTTGATAATTCCCGATAGCCGTTTTCATCTTCTAAATTTGTTATTTTGGCCACAACAATATCGCCTATTTTTAGAGGCTTTAATATGTTTTGAGCTTTATAAAATTCGTTTCCATAAATTACGCCGATTCCTTTAGTTTCCAAATCCAAAAAAACCGCGCTTCTTTCTTTGGCTATGATTTTTGCTTTAACAATTTCTCCAATTTTTGGAGGATTAATCGTTTCCGATTCCAGCGTCTTTTTTAAAGGTTTTAATTTAATAGGCATATATGGTTGACTATATTAAATAGTATATATAAAAAATTATGTATTGCAAGAAGGACGCGTTGTGTGATAAACTAAAACATATGTTTATTACTTGGCGCGGACAATCTTTTTTTGACATAGAAATTAAAAACAATCAGGGAGAAAAAATAACTATTGTTGTTGACCCTTTTGACGAGCAAGCGGGATTAAAAGTTCCAAGAATTGAGGCTCAAATTTTTATTGCTACTTCTGGTCGCAATAAAAACGCTAAGGCGATTGAAGGAAATCCTTTTTTAATTGACGAGCCGGGAGAATATGAATTAAAAGGAGTGTTTATAAAAGGAATATCTGAAAAACAGGGAGATGTTATTTATAAAATTGAAGCTGAGGGAATAAAAATTTGTCATTTGGGCGCTTTAACTCAAAAGGAATTAGACGAAAATCAGGTTGAAGAAATCGGGCAAGTTGATATTTTAATAATTCCTGTTGGCGGCGTTCCTACGATCAATGCCAAAGAAGCGGCAAATATTATTTCTCAAATTGAACCAAAAATGATTATTCCAATGTATTACAAGATTCCAAATTTGAAAATAGACCTTGAAGGGAATGAAAAGTTTTTAAAAATAATGGGAAAAGAGGATATTGCCCCGCAAAAAAAATTAAAAATCGCGGCAAAGGATTTGTCCAAACAGGAAAGTGAAATCGTGGTTTTAGAACCTTAATTAAAAATAAAGATTGTGGATATTAAAAATTTTTTAAAAAAAATACAAGGGCTTAATCTGTTTTATAAAAAATTGATTATTTTTGGGATTATTGGCATAATGACTGTTTTGTTCGGAATTTTTATTGTTGAAAATTTTCAGAGAAATTTAAAAGAAATGCAAGGCGTAGAAATTTTAAAAGAAACAACAGGCAACTAAACCACAAGCTAAAAGTTAATTTATTAAACCAATAAATCAATAAATTAATAAATTTTTTTAATAAAAATCATGCCCAAGAAAATACCTCAAAAACAAAATAATAAAATAGAGCATGGAGAGAAACAATCCTCCCGCGCGATAGGCAATATAAGGCCACGGGAAATTGTCGCGGAAATGAAAGATAGTTATTTGGACTACGCTATGTCGGTTATTGTTTCCCGCGCCCTGCCCGATGTCCGCGACGGATTAAAACCTGTTCACCGCCGAATTTTGTACGCGATGTATGAAGATGGTTTGCGTCACAATGTAAAATTTAGAAAGTCAGCCACAGTGGTGGGGGCTTGCCTTGGGAAATACCACCCGCATGGCGACACCGCTGTCTACGATTCTTTGGTCAGAATGGCGCAGGACTTTTCTTTAAGATACCCTCTAGTTCAAGGTCAAGGTAATTTTGGCAGCCAAGACGGGGATAGCCAGGCCGCGATGCGCTATACAGAATGCCGTCTTTCTAAAATCGGAGAAGAGACATTAAAAGATATTGAAAAAAAC
>PFMI01000035.1 GCA_002785165.1 bacterium (Candidatus Gribaldobacteria) CG_4_10_14_0_8_um_filter_33_9 | reverse complement strand
TTTATAAAAAGGGCGAGTGTTTAATATATAAAGAAAGACCTTTGGATTGCAGATTGTATCCAATTAAAATAAAATTTAAACAGGACAAAGCGGTTATTGGTTTAAGTTTGGGTTGTAAATATATTTCTTTTTTAACAGAAAAAAAGAAAAAGGAGCTTTGTTATAGAGTGGTTATTTTTTTAAAAAAAGCACCTTCAATTATTAGTAATGATTATCTAAATTTAATGCAGAGTATTAATTTTATTTCAAAGCCAAAAAATTTTTGGATGAGAAAAATAGTGGAAATGATAAAGAAAAAAAGTTTTTGGGAAATAGTAAAATAGTTTTATATATTGCTTTTATTTAAAATATATTATACGATTAATAATGAGAATTATTAAAAAATAAAACTATGTCTAAATGTAAAGCAGTTCTTGACTCTAAGAAAGTAAAAGAACTTAGAGTTAAGAGCAAAAAACAAAAGAAAAAGAAAAATAGTAAGTAAGGAATATCCATGGAGAATTGATAGCGAATTCGCTTCCATTGCCGAAGCAACGGGATTTTTTGGAATTTTTATTTTAATGTTTTTTCTAGTTTTTCTTTTAATCAAAATTTATATTCAGGGAAAGATGAGTAGATAATAAAAATTTTAAGACAGCAGAGAATTTAGAAAATTTTTTTGTATTGCATTCCATAATAGAACATGTTAAAATGCGTTGAATAGTAAAAGTAAATTTTATTTATTCTTTTTAAAAAGGAATTTTTTTGGTATTTTTTTCGTCTAAAAAAATGAAATTTAAAAATTTTTCAAAATCAAAAAATTCTTTACCCCTTTTTCCTTTATTGATTCACCAAAAAGAAAATTGGAAACAATTTTTGAAAGAAGATCTAAGAGAAATTTTTAGAGAGGTTTTTCCTATCCAGGATTATACGGGAAAGCAATTTGAAATTGATTTTATTGATTTTAAGTTGGGCAAGCCAAAATATAAAACAGAAATTCAAGCTAAAGAAAAGGAAGATACTTTTGAAGCGCCCTTGGAAATCAATGTTTCTCTTTGTAATTTAAAAACCAAAAAGATTAAAAAGCAAGAAGTTTTTTTAACTAACATTCCCTTGTTAACAAAAAATGCCACTTTTGTTGTCAATGGTGTGGAAAGAGTAATCATTCCTCAGCTCATTCGTTCTCCTGGGGTTTTTTTTACTTCCAGAATTTTTCAAGGGAAAAAACTTTTTGGAGTAAAGGTTATTCCTTCTCGGGGAGCTTGGCTTGAATTTGAAACTGACATTTCTGGTTTTTTGGGAGCAAAAATAAATCGTCAAAGAAAAGTTGCCGCCACTACTATTTTGCAGGCTTTTGGTTACTCTATATCTTCAATCAAAAAAGAATTTGCAGATATAGACAATGGAAAAATAAAATATATTCTTAAAACTCTTTCTCGGGATAATAGCGCAAATCAAGAAGAGGCTTTAATGGAAATCTATAAGAAGTTGCGCGCCGGAGAATTAGTTAGTCCTGACGCGGCTCGGGATTTAATTTGGAATATGTTTTTTAATTTTCAAAGATATGATTTGGGCAAAGTTGGAAGATGGAAAACATGGCAAAGATTGCCGGAATTGAAGCCAAAAATAACTAATAAACAAATTACAGAAAAAGATCGAATTTTAAAACCAGAAGATATTCTTTCTGCGCTCAAAGAAATAGTTAAATTAAATAATACTCCTCATGCTGAATCTGATCAAATTGACCATTTAGGCAACAGGCGGGTTAAGAGCCTTTCTGAACTTTTGGGTTCTAGATTTAGAGTGGGACTAATGCGTTTAAAAAGAATTATACAAGACAAAATGTCAACCTTGGATTCAGCTGATCTTGCTCCTTTCCAAATAATAAATCCAAAACCAGTGATGGCTGTTTTGCAATCCTTTTTTGCTTCTTCTCAACTTTCTCAATTTATGGAAGAGGAAAATCCTTTAGCGGCGATTGAGAATAAAAGAAGGTTGACTGCTACCGGACCAAGTGGATTAACTAAAGAAAGAGCAAGATTTGATGTAAGAGATGTTCAGCCCTCTCATTATGGAAAAATTTGTCCCGTGCAAACCCCGGAAGGTTCCAAAGTAGGTTTAGTTTCGCACTTGGCTTGTTATGCTAAAATTAATGCTTTTGGTTTTTTAGAAGCGCCTTATTTTCGAGTAAAAAATGGAAAAATTAGTTCCGAGGTTTGTTATATGTCAGCCATTGAAGAAGAAAGGCATAATATAAGCAGCGCTGATATAGAAATAGACAAACAAGGATATATTGTTCCAAAAGAAGTTGAAGTTAGAGCAAAAGGAGAGCCACAAATTATAGAAAGAGAAAAAGTTGATTTTATAGATGTTGGTCCAAATCAACCAATTAGTATCGCGACCTCTCTTATTCCTTTTTTACAAAATGACGACGCTAACCGAGCTTTAATGGGTTCCAATATGCAAAGACAGGCTGTTCCTTTGCTTATAACTGAAGTTCCTTTGGTTGGCACGGGAATTGAGGAAAATGTCGCGCGGGATTCTGGAGAAGAAATAATTGCTGAAGATAATGGAGTAGCGCTAAAAGTTGACGCTGAACAAATTAAAGTTAAATTAGAAAATTCAAAAATAATCATTTATAAACTTCAAAAATTTAAAAGAGGGAACCAATATACATCTTATAATCAAAGACCAATTGTTAAAAATGGAGAAAGGTTTAAAAAAAATGATATTATAGCTGACGGAGCGGCAATATCAAATGGACGACTCTCTTTGGGAAAAAATGTTTTAGTCGCTTATATTCCTTTTAGGGGACATAATTTTGAAGACGCTATTGTCCTTTCTGAGCGACTTGTCAAAGAAGATGTTTTTACCAGTGTTCATATAAAAGATTTTTGTTGCGATATCCGCGAGACTAAATTGGGTCCAGAAATTACCACTTGCGACATCCCGAATGTTTCAGAAGAAAAATTGAAAGACTTAGACGAGGAAGGGGTTGTGAGGGTTGGAGCTACGGTAGGGGCTGGCGATATTTTGGTTGGCAAAATTTCTCAAGGAGGAGAAAAAACTTTAACAGCTGAAGAAAGATTATTAAAAGCCATTTTTGGGGAAAAGGCCAAAGATGTCAAAGACACTTCTTTAAGAATGGAACATGGCAAAAAGGGAAAAGTAATTAGAGTCAAAATTCTTTCCGGCAAAAAAGGCGATAATCTGCCCAGTGGAATTATTAAAAGAATTGTTGTTGAAGTAGCTCAAACAAGGAAAATAAAAGTTGGCGATAAATTAGCTGGCCGTCATGGCAATAAAGGAGTTGTTTCTAAAATTTTACCAGAAGCGGAAATGCCTTTCCTTGCTGACGGCACTCCTGTTGATATAATTTTAAATCCTCTGGGCGTGGTTTCTCGAATGAACATTGGTCAGCTTTTTGAGGCTCATCTCGGTTGGGCGGCAAAAAAATTAGGATATTATGCTGTTACTCCCGCTTTGTTTGGCGCCACGGAAAAAGATGTAAAAGAAGAATTGAAAAAAGCTAATTTTCCTTTAGATGGCAAAACAGTTTTATATGATGGTCAAACAGGAAAAGTTTTTCCTCAAAAAATTACGATTGGCTTTGCTTATTTTATGAAATTGAGTCATATGGTTGAAGATAAAATCCATGCGAGAAGCATTGGCTCTTATTCTTTAATTACCCAGCAACCATTAGGAGGAAAAGCTCAACTTGGCGGTCAAAGGTGCGGCGAAATGGAGGTTTGGGCGCTGGAAGGATATGGAGCAACTCATATTCTTCAGGAAATGTTAACTATAAAATCCGATGATATTGCTGGAAGAGCGGCTGCTTATGAAGCAATTTTAAAAGGCGAAGAAATTAAAAAACCATATCTTCCCGCTTCTTTTAATCTTTTGGTTAATGAATTAAAGGCTTTGGGATTAAGTATGGAGTTAAAAGAAAAAAAATTATAAATTATGAGAGTGCAAGATTTACAATCCATTCGTATTAAATTGGCTTCTCCCGAAGAAATTTTAAATTGGTCGCGCGGAGAAGTTAAAAAAGCTGAAACCATTAATTATCGGACTCAAAAACCAGAAAAAGATGGTTTGTTTTGCGAGAGAATTTTTGGTCCCAGCAAAGATTATGAATGTTATTGCGGAAAATATAAAGGAATAAGATATAAAGGAGTAGTTTGCGATAGGTGCGGAGTGGAAATAACAAAAACCCAAGAGAGAAGAGAAAGAATGGGTCATATAAATTTGGCGACGCCAGTTAGTCACATTTGGTTTTTTAAAGGAGTTCCTTCTCGTATAGCTTTGTTTTTGGATGTTCCCCAACAGAAATTAGAAGGAGTAATTTATTTTGTTAATTATATTATAGAGAAAGTTGACGAAGAAGCGCAAAAAAAAATATTAAAAGAAATAGAAGAAAAATTTAGAAAAAAAATTAATGAAATTTCCCGCGGGAAATTAATTTCTAAGGAGCAAAAAAAGAAAGGAAAAGAATTAAAAGAAAAATTTTCCCAAACAAAAGAAGAAATTTTAGCAATATATCCTTTTCAAATTTTATCAGAAATTGAATATAGAAAATTTTCTTTAAAATACGGAGAAATTTTTTCAGCGGGAACTGGCACGGAAACACTCGTTAAAATTTTTGAAAAAATTAATTTAAAAAGAGAAATTAAAAAATTAGAAAATGTTTTTGAAGAA
>PFMI01000027.1 GCA_002785165.1 bacterium (Candidatus Gribaldobacteria) CG_4_10_14_0_8_um_filter_33_9 | reverse complement strand
AAATCATTTCTAAACGTTGTATTATCTGCTGAGCCACAATAACCCTATAAAACTTAGGTTTCTTACTAATATTACATATTTTATTAACTTGCCCATCCAAATAATTTATAATTTTATCTTGAAATCTATTATTACAAAAAGGACAAGTAGTTATTATATAAATACCATCTATTATAGTTGTTTTAATATTTACATTATAAAGTTTATCACAAAATAAACAATATACCTTCATAAGTTTCTCCAACGATATGAATTTATTATGAATTAGCGGTAGACTTAAATCTACTTAAATCCCCAGTAAGTGGGTGATACTCGTTTGAATTTATTCTAAAAGAATCATTAACAACAATTGAATCATCTTTTTTTTCTTTTAATTTTTTTAATTCTTGCTTATATAATTTCCTTAACATCTCCCTTTCTGTATAAGAAAGTTTTATTGTTTTAACAATCTGTTTTTCTTTAACTTTACTAGGGTGAAGTGAAAATTTATCACAATTTCTTCTTTTATTTAAAGAAATACCTATCTTCTTTTTAACCATACAAACTCCATTTTCCTCATTTTGACAAACAGCACATGTGATTTTATTACTCATTTAATCAACCCCTTTCCTTAATTATCTATTTTTTATACCTATTATTCTAATCACTTCTTCCCAATTGTCAAGTCTTGTAAATTTATTCGCATCTACATAAACATTACTATTCCAAGGTCTATTAAATAAAATTAATCCTTTATGCCACCTCTTTTTATATCTATACATATCTTCTAAATGCTCATGAAAATCATCAATATAAAAATCTAAATTTAATACTCTTCCAAGTAGACCCTTTTCTCCATTTTCAGCCATGAAAATTTTATCAAACGGTATTTTATTTTTCCTAAACCATTTTATAGTAAGATCATAAAAAGAGGAATTTCTGGCTGTTATAAAAAATAATTGATGCCCACTTTTTCTTAATATTAATAAAATTTTTCTTACATTATCATATGGTTTTATTTTCATTAATGCTTCAGGATTATCAATAACTTTTTCTTTTACATCATGAGCTATTTTTAAATTAAGTTTATCATTATTTGTATATTTATTATTAATTAAATAATAATTTTGAAAAACATCTGACGTATGATTTAAACTATATTCTTTATTAATATGGTCGACCATTACAGTAGCAAGATCAGCAACAACCCCATCAATATCAAATCCTAAGTTCATAAATCATCTCCTATATTTCACAAGTACCAGAACTACATTTAACATCATCTGAATTTGCATATATAATAATTTTTTCAGATTCATTAGTTTTTAAATAATTCTTAACTTCATCGTTTGATATTTTATTTAAAACTTGTCCCTCTCTACTTTCATCAACATATATCGTTACTCCTTTTAAATCATGTATATATTCTAAAGTTAAACGACTTAATTCTTCTGATGTTGTTTCCTTTGGCATGTTAATTGTATTATGTGATATAAATCCATTAGCAATATAATTATGACCATTTAAAACTTCAATATCCATAGTTTCAATTTCACATGTATCAATCTTTTTAACTTTAGTAAATAAAATATCATCATTAAATATCTTTGGTATATTATCAATAAAACTGTAGACCGTTAATAAAGAATCAAGTGTTAGTGCTTTTTGTTTTTTAGCATTATTTTTTATATGATGAAAAATATTATATAATCTACTAGAATCTAAACACCTGTTTTCAATTTTATCTAATAACATTATAAATTCATTATTTATAGGAATCAAGTCTTTATTAAATATAAAAGATTTTCTCCTTACTAAAGATTTACTATTTATAATCTTATTTAATTTTATTTCTTTATGTTTTTCTGGAAATGAAAAATTCAACATTTCTAAGATACCATCTTCTTGCACAAAAAGATTATAATAATATTTATCATACTCTGAGTTATATTTTTGGTTAATGTATGTAGGTATACCTATACTTGCACATAATAATTGCAATTGACTAATAAAATTCTCTGATTTATCTGTCTTAATACAAATATGATCATCTGAAACAAAACCATCTAATGTTATTCCTTCTATAAAATTTTTACGCATTAATTTTCCGCTTCTAAAAATTAATTCTGGTATTTCATCCTTATTAAATCCTATATATTCGTTTAACCATGAAAATAATTTAATTGAACTAATAATTACATTAAATAAATTTTCTCTTCTATTATCTCTTATTATATAACAATCTATATTAAATAATTTTCTTGTTATATCAACAAATTTATCTAATACTTCTCCCCCCGTTTGGCAAAAACTAATTGTGTAAGTAGACGAAATTAAACTTCCATCGCTAATTAAACAACCTAACCACCAACATAAATCAGAAGATATTTTATTTGGAACATTGACTTTTTTAATATAACGTTGTTCGAATACAAACTCTTTTTTTAATATATTGGCTATGCTTCTATTTTTTGAACTATCAACTATACAAGTATTAATTTTTATAGGTAAAATATCGTCAATTTTTAAATCAGACAATTTTTTCCATACAAATTCGTGATTTTCATTTAAACATCTTATATTATGATTCTCAGTTCCCTCAATAAAAAATCCATTTGAAGTAATAATTTTTAATCCCTTTTTTACAAAACCATTATAATAAAAAGATGTAGCAGTTTCTATTTTATCTTCTGTCATAACAGACAAATTAATTTCACTAAAAGAATTTAGAATCCTATTATTATTTGTATCAGATATTTTTATTAAACCATCTTGTGTTTCTATTCTAGTATTATGAGAAATACATTTACTAACAGCTGAGTCTACATATTTTTGAGAAACAGCCTGTATTTCAAAATGATCTTCTGGTTTTATATCTTCTGAATCTACAAACCATTCTGGTATATCTTCCCCTTTTTCTAATAATCCCTTATATATAGGATGAACATAAATACGTTCACTAACTCTATCATTACGTCTATATGCTTTTTTAAATAAAGGCTCTATTCCTGAAGAAACTTCTGGTAATAAACTAATAGTACCAGTAGGAGCCAATGCCATACAAGTTACATTTCTTATCCCTTTATCCTTAATATCCATCCTTAATTTAGCTGGAAGAGTCCTTACGAAATGAGCTTTACCATAAGCTACAGAATCAAATTTAGGAAAAGCCCCCTTCTCTACTGATAATTCTACAGATGTTTCATAAATAATATCTCTAATAAATCGCATCAGTCGCTCTATCTCTTCTACAGATTTCTTTGATCCATACTTAAGTTTTTTTGCAAATAAATATTCGGCCATTCCCATTACACCAATTCCTATTCGTCTTGAGTTATGGGCTTTTATATCATTCTGTTTTAAAGAATACTTATTCAATTCTATTACATTATCTAAAAATCGTACAGCTAATTTTATTGTTTCCTCTAATTTTTTCCAGTTAGTATTAATGGTACCAGTAATAAAATTAGGTAAGACTAATGAACCTAAATTGCAGCTACCATAAGATTCTAATATTACCTCACCACATTGGCGACATAACATATTGTTATATTTGATTTTTTTGGTTTTAGTTTTATCCTCACTAACCATAAAATAAAAGTTATGATTACCATCTACAGTACCATTATATACATCATCATAACCATCTTCTTCAATAGATACTACTACAAAATTCAACTCTGCAGCCTGTTGTAATTCTTTATATGAAATAAAACAATGCTCATTGAAATTCTTTTCTTTTTTACTTCTTATTCTATAAGAAATACCAGCATTTTTACATACTTTTTCCCACTCTTTTTTCATAGGCGCTCTATTTAAACGCTTTTTTAATTCGCTGTACAACTTAATTTGATTCACCCTAGTTTCTTGTTGTCTATTAGCATACCCCAATAATTTATTAGTTCTATGTTCTTCATTACTATGAGCATACCTACTAGAACAAGCTCTAGAACAAAAAGCTCTTTCCCTATTCCACCACACAACAGAGAAAATCTCTCCACACATATCACATAGCTTATTTACATAAATACTACCATCTTCAAAGAAAATATCCATATCAGTTTCTGTTAATAGCTCTAGATATTTTTTATACTCTCTTACATGAGCTGAGTATTGAAGGGCTACTACACCTGCTTTTTCTGCCGCCGCCAAAAGCATTTTGCTTGGAGAACTATAATTACCCAAAGAATATCTACTATTAGGCAAACCATGAGATCTACAATACTCATACCACTCTTCTTGTGTAGCTTTTCTTTTTAATTCAATCGAATATTTAACGGCAATATCAAAAACCTGTTCAGGTGTATACCCTTTAAACCTTCCGTTGTTACTATCAGACCAATCTTGTTTTATCAACCAGTTTTTTTCTGGAAAACGATTCATTGGGTTATTTTCCCCTAACATATCTTTAGTGTGTAGAATATCGTGTTCTTTTTTTGTCATAACCACTAAATTATCTATTGCATTATTTAAACTATTATAGTCTTTATGATGTATTAGTTCTCCTGTTTTTAACTTTCGACCTAAACTAAATTCAGCTACAAGTCTATGTTCACTTAAAGTAGCAGAAAAATCAGTATTTAACCACACATAATCAGCCGATCTAGAATTAGAACCTTTAAAAATTTCTTCCAGTGAAGCGTGGTATGAAACCATATGATGTAGCCTATCACCCATAACTAACTCATCTGCTCTTTTAATACTACCATCCTTCATATAAAATTTATGGTTTTCAGTACAACGCACACTAGACCCGTCATCCAAATTTACCTTTAATATTTTTTTATTTCTGCCTGTAATCCTTGGTCTACGCATCATTTTAACTTCAGGCTTATGTGTTTGTTCATTAAAACAAAATACTGGAACATCCTTATCTTCTTCAGCAAGGGTTTTAATAGCAACATACCTTCTACCATCCGCCACATAAACCATAGTATCACCAGTAATACATGGATTTGTAGATATTACAGGATCATAGTAATAACTATTATTACTTCTCATATTATCCCAATTAAGTAATCCTGGCTCGGCGTGCTTAATCATATTCGAAATAATTTTATCCCATATAATTCTAGCTTTTATAGTACCCATACTTTGTTGAGCAAATTTAAATTCCCAAAGTCCATCAGACTCCACAGCCTCCAAAAATTCTTCATCGACTAGTACAGATAAATTAAAATGAGAAATCTTTCCATGTACTATTTTCGCATCAATAAACTCTAATATATCTGGATGAGATACATTCATACAGGCAAGTCCTGCAGCACGACGTTGTCCACCGCTCTCTATCGTAGAAGCTACAGCATCGGCTGCCTCAAGAAAACTTACAGGACCAGAAGAATTACCTCCTTTTCCTTTAATTATAGCACCTCTAGGACGTAAATTTGAAAAATTAGTACCAATTCCTCCCCCCTCACTCCAGAGAGTCAAAGAATCTTTTAGAAATTGTCCAATTTCTTCAATAGAATCTTCTATAGGAATTACAAAACAATTAAATAAAGATCCTTTATTTCTTCCCACATTCCTTATTATTCTACCCCCAGGGAGAAAATCCATCTCATATATCATATTAGAAAATTTATCTTCCCATACTTGAGAATTTCCATTTTCTACTCTTCCAACCCCACGCCCTATTCTTCTAGAAACATCTTCCCAATCTTTATCTACATTTTCTAAAAAATATCTAACTTGTGCTATTTTTAAACCATTTGAAGATAATTTAGAATTACCCATATCAATTTATATCCTCCAATTTTTATATTTCACCACTGGTGAAAACACCTGAACTTGTTCAGTGGTAGTTGACTTACCTGTAGAACCAAAACCCCCATCTCCTCTCAGAGTATCAGGTAATACTTCCACTTCTCTAAAACCTGATGTTTTACAAACATGAGAGAAACATAATTGTGCTATTTTTTCACCACGTTTCAAACTTACTTTATTTACATTAAGATTTATAATAGGAATAAGTAATTCACCTCTATAATCATGATCTATAGTACCCACTCCATTAATCAAAGTTAATCCTTTTTTAATTGAAATACCGCTTTTAGCCCTGATTTGAGCATCAAAACCATGTGGCAATTCCATTGCCCACCCAGTTCTAACTAATTTTCTATCCATCGGTAAAAAAATATAATCTTCTATACTTGATAAATCACAACATGAAGCATAATCATAAACATATTCAGGAATTATTGCATACTTGCTTAATCTTTTTAAATTTACTGGACCAATATTAAACGTCATATTGTTACCTCATAAATAATAAATTCGATACAAAGTATTGAACACATCATATTAAATTTTGTTCCCACATTTTATACATTGTAATTTACTATCAGAATCAAATATAAACTCTGTTCCATCACAATCTTTATCAGAAATTTTATTTCCGCAGGAATTTTTTAACCAACAAGGTCCTATTAATGCTTGTGTTTCCATTGGAACTAAATCAAAATAATCAGCAAAACCGTCTATGATAGATTGTTCCACAATTTTAGCTACCTCATACCGATCAGATTTGTGACATTCTACAACAGCCTCATCATGAACTACTAATAATAATTTTGCATCAGATCTAAATTTTTCTAATCTATCAACTAAATAAATCATTCCTTGCTTTAGAACATCTGCATTACTTCCTTGAATTCCCATATTTTTTGCTTGTCTTTCAACCCCCATCTTAATTCTATTAAAATCAGGATGCCCAAGTTCTGGGAAAGGATAATATCTTCTTCTACCACTTATAGATTTACTAAATCTTTTAATAACAGCTTCTTTAGCAGATTTATCCAAATAACGTTTTACTCCTTTATATTTTTTAAAATACGCATTTATAATCTCTTGAGCTTTATCTTCGTTTATACCCAACCTTATAGCCAACCCAATATTTGTTAATCCATAAAAAATACCAAAATTTAAAGCTTTAGCTGCATCTCTATCAGTTTTCTTAATTTTACCCATAGGAATTCCGAATATCTCTGATGCGGTTTTAGTATGAATATCTATATTATTCTTATAACAATGTAAAAATAAAGGATCTGCAGATAAATTAGCTAAAATTCTAACTTCGCAAGATGACATATCCGCTGTTATTAGATTATAATCAAACTTAGAAACAAAACATCCTCTATATATTTGTTTTTTAGGAATATTTTGAAGGTTTGGATTAGAACTAGACATTCTACCAGTAGAAACCATTTGTCTAAACTCAGTATGCAATCTATTTGTAATAGAATGTATCTTCGCTATTAAATTTTCTCCATAAGTAGAAATAAATTTTTGAGCTCTACGATAATTCAATAATTCATCAATAATTGGTAGATCTTTATATTTTGAAAGAGTTTTTATATCTGTATTTGGAATAGATAACCCATATTTATTTAACGCTTCTAATAATTGTGCGTTACTATCAATATTAATTAAAGAAATATCAAATAATGTAATTTGATTTTTAGTAAAATTTAGCTTACTTTCAACAATTTTTTTATATTTTTCTTTCTCCGCTTCTATCTCACACAATATATTTCTATGCTTATTTATATCAAAACAAATTCCATTTAATTCCATTTCACACATTGGTTTTGTAAACTCAAATTCTAGTCTACAAACATCTTTTAATTCATCCTCTATTATTTTTGGTATTTGCAAATTTCTAATCATATTAAGTACCAAAACATCATTAGCAGCATATTCAAGTTGAAATGGTTCAAATTTCTGATAATAATCTGAGAATGTATTACGCGGTTCTTTGTCAATAGTTATTCTCAAATATTTATATACTAAAGATTCTAAATCAGCCCCGCGCATATTTAAACCTAATTGAAATAATTGTTCTACTAACATGGTATCATATATATTTTTAATATAATATCCACCATGAACCTTTATCATTTTCATATCAAATACTGCATTTTGTAATAATTTAAGTATATTAGCACTAGTTAAAATAGGTTTGAATAAATCCCAAGAAATATCACTAAACTCAGTATCAGATCGCATATCAAATATATATGCTTTGTTTGAAGTACCAATTTGCAATAAAGATACTTTAGAAGTGTATGGGTCTAACCCAGTAGTTTCAGTATCAATTTCTAATACTTTATAATTCGATAAAGTATTTAAAATTTCCTTAGCTTTTTCCGATGATTTTATATAGGAATAATTTGGTTTAGGTAATCTTATAACTTTTTGTTCAAAAACAGTAGACATAATAAAACCTTATTTATTTTTTGTAATACAAACTATTTTAAAAAAATAATTATATAATTTATAATCACCTAATTTACCTTGTTCAAAAATAGGTGAGGATAAAATATCAAGTATGTCAGAAAATTTTTTTCCTTCCGAAAAGTTTTTTGATCTTTTTAAGCATCCAATTATATAGGCCACAATACTGATCCTAATACGCTCAGCCTGTATTTCTTTTTTTAATTTATCATATATAACCACAGCTTCTTTAAACTTTCCTTCTAATAATGCCTTTGTTATATCAACAGTATTAGTTTCAAATTCATCACTTAGTGCCCCTATTATACTATTAGAACTATCTATAGTCCAATTTCCATCATCATTTACTTGTTTCAACCAAACTAATGCCTGTCTTGGTATACCTCTGCTTTCACTTGCTATATTTTTTAAAACATCTAAGTTGTAATTCATCCCCTCAAATTCGGCTACATTTTTTAATATTGATAATATTAAATTTTCTGATATTCTACTAAAATGCATTACATTACATCTTGTAATAAAAGTATCAGTTAATTTTTCTGGTTGGTTGGTACAAAAAATAAAATATACATGTTTATATCCATCTTCTATAACTTTTAAAAGTAAATCTTGAGCCGCAGATGTCAATTTATGGGCTTCATCAAAAATAGCAACTTTATATCTAGCGTTAAAGGGTGAACTAGGCAAATCACGAACTATGTTATCTACAGCATCTTTTCCACCACTTTGCCCAACGTTAATTTCCATAACATCAATACTATTATGATTTAGTATCGATAAACAAGATATACATTTCAAACAGGGGTTTGACGATGAAGTATCATATTTCATACAATTTAGACCAAGGGCTATAATTCTAGCCGCACTTGTTTTACCGCACCCAGCATCACCAGTGAATAAAAAAGTATGGGCCAGATTAGTAGAATCAAGCCCTCTTTTTATAATATTCATATTAGTTTTATTACCTAATACTTCATCGGTAGTACAAGGTCTATATACAGTATTTAAATCGTTTGCTGCAGTTTTGCTATCTCTTCTTACAAGCATAAAATCCCTTTCGATTGGTTCTGTGATTTACAAAAATAATCATTATTTTCAATTTGTCAAGGATTAATCTATAAAATATCGTTTTATTCTAGAATTAATTTCATCTCCACGTTTTTCTTCTATAATATGAACTCCATTATCTGTAGCCAAAAATATAACATTTCCACCACTATGGGTTGATGTATTTTCAGTTACGTATATATCATTTATAGAGGTTACAAATAACAATTCGTTTTCATATATATAATCTGGATTTATAACCCCAGATACTGTACTATAAACACAACAAAGTTTATCTTCTTGTATATAATAAAATCCGCCATTGGATGTTTGAAAACATTTTGATAAATCATTAATATATTTATACCCTCTTTCCTCACTAACTAAGTTAATATGATCAACTCCAGAATTAGTTGTTATACATAAATAATTACCAGCCCCATGTAAAGCCAAAGTTACATTTGATGTTAAATTAGGGGCAGATAAAAATTCATAAATATCAGAAGAGATTTCAATACTAGATAACGGTGCTCTATACACACCGCTTATTTGAGTAGACATATAAAGATATGTATTATCAGCCCATAAATAGTTCGAAGTAACAGCAAGATCACCGAAACCTACTCCATGTTGATTATAAGATTCATAATATCCAATAATATCATTTGCATTATATTCTCGTATTCTAACCCAGTCAACATAATATTCGGCAGAATAATTTTCGAAAAATCTAAGATATCTAGCTGTTAAAGCTGTAGTACCTATCCAAGTTTTATCAAATGATGTTGCTCCTCTATCAACTTTTAATCTAAGTTTATTTTGACAAAAATAAAAAGAAAAAGTAGAAGCTACGGCTTGAAAACCAGTATCAAATTCAGGATCATAAAAATAACTATCGTTAAATTTAATAAGTCTATTATAACTACCTTCAGGAAATAAATATACACCATCGCCTGGAGAATTAAGATACAAACCAAAGGATTGATTACTAGTTCCTTTAGAAACAACATTAGGAATATATATATCCACAACAAATGGAAAATAAAAAGTACTATAATTTAACAAAGCATAAGAATAATCTCCAGTGTAATATGTTGATGTTACACGTAATAAACTATTACTAACATTAAAATCTGGTTCAGGATATGATGACCAAGATTGGGATGATAGATGTAGTCTATCAGAAATACCATTGAAATCATCAAAAAATATAAAAACTTTTTGACCGCTTCCTTTATGGTATCCAGTAGGCATTATATATTTTCTAGTCGGTTGGGAAAAATTACTTGTGTATAAAACCATCCCCTTATAAACACGAATATCGTCTAAATAACCGTTATATGATTCTGAATTTCTTATATTTGAACCAATACTAATAGTAGTTTGAGTTATATTATTTCCAAGGGTAGAAACTGTATTAGAGGCTTTTAAAATACCATTCAAAAATAATTTATATGAATTACCATTAGTTCTAACTACTGTTACATATGTCCAAATATCATTTGGCATTTCTGTAGCAGAAGAAGGAGATATAACAGTAACATAAGCATTATAATAAACAGCTACCTGTAATCTTCCTGGATTAGAGGTATCTTTGTATATCCATAATCCACCGTTTGTACTATTAGGTCCTATTTGTATATACCTAGCATAATTACCACCACCACCACTTACTGGCCTAGCCCAAAAATCTATAGTAAAATCTTCTGTTCCTAGAGAAAAATCAACATGAGTAGTCCATAAACGATCTCCTGAACCATCAAAATAAATACTCGAAGAACCAAATTTCGTTTGGTCAATTTCATGGTGAACATTACCTACTTTATAAATAACTTTCGTAGAATTTATTCCAGCCCCCTCATCTATAAATGTAGTACTACCATCAGTAGTGTTTGATGAAATTAATAATACCGTATTTAAATCATTTTCACCATTATATTCCGAATAAGCTGAGTTTCCAAAAAATATATTAACAGTATTTGTACCTGATACCGGAACTTTTATCCAAAAGATAGATTCTCCTATAGGATTCCAAACTTCATTATAGAAATAAAGTTCCTCATCTTCTAGTGTTTTAAAATATACATCATGGCCACTAATTGTTGTATAATTATAAATATCACTACCTTGGGGAATTATTATTTTTACTTGAAAATTATCTTTAGGAGTATACTCATTAAAAGTTATTTGAGAATAATATTCTAAATAATCAAACTCACCGATATGATTTAGTAATAATGACCCATCATTATTAAATACATTTATTCCAGAAACTGTAGGAACAAATATATTATCATCAGTAATCCATAATCCACGAAGATTACTAAGCATAATTTAACCAGATATCCTTTTATTAATTTCTTTTTTTAACAAATTATATATTTCAATAAAAACACCATCCCCACCACAAATCGATATAACCATAGAAGCTAGGTTCATAACTTCATAAACAGACATTTCTGGACAAAAAGAAAGCGGTATCATTTGCATACAAAGAACGTCAGAATAAGTTGATCCTATATAGATAATCTCTTCTGGTGTTACTTGATATTTGTTTAATATTTGAATTAATTCGCTTTTTTTATTTTTATTATTATAGAAAAAAGGAATATTTAATCTTCTAAAAAAATTATAGTTAATTTTATTATCTGATGATAAAAAAATTATTTTAAAATATTTTTTTAATAAATTTATAGCTTCAAAATCTTTAGTATTAAACATTTTAAATGGAATATTACCAAGTTCATCTACATAAATGTGACCAGAAGTTAGTATTCCATCCACTTCACTAACAATCAATTTTGTTTTAAAAAAAACAGTATCTAAATCTAACATATTTAATCCTTTGTTAACAATTATTTTATAACTCCTCAACTTGTCGTTTTATTTCTGGAATTTTTAAATCATTGCAAAAAGTTTTCTTAGAAGACAATGTACGATCAATTCTTTCATGGGCTTCAGCCGGATTAATAGTAGCATTAATCTTATATTTTTCACTAATTAATCTAACAAGTTCGTATTTACTTACAATATTCGGTGAAAAAATATGAAATAAATCTTTTGTGTATAAATTTTTATCAATTATTTCTTCACAAATCTTAGCATATTGTAAAGTAGTTATTCCATTCCAAAAATGATTAATAAATCCATTTATAGTTTTATTATTTTGTTGCAATACCCAAGAAATTAAACTTACATTCTTATGTAATTCTGGACCTATGATGCTTGTTCTTAATACCATACAATTTTTGGGTTCACCGAGAGATTTTGATTTACCATACTCATCAAGAGCATCATGTAATGAATCTTCATTATAATTACCTTCCCTTCCACTAAAACAACAATCTGTTGTAATTTGCAGTAAATTCGTATTAATACTTTCACAATAATTAGCTAGTTTCCTAGGAAATATAGAATTAATATAAATAGAATCCTCTAAACTTGATAACATATGTGGTTTTATTATACCTATTGCATTAATATAATAATCCATAAATGGAAGGGAATAAATATCACTTATTAAAGGGTCAAATTTAATTTCATTTTTATAGCTAAAACTCTTTAATCTAGAGGATAAATAAATCTCATATTTTTCTAATTTACAAAAATATTTAGTCAACATACTTCCTAACATACCTGTACTACCTAATATTAGTATTCTTTTTTTTCTCATTATCTAAAATCTTCCTTCCAAATATTCCATGTATCATAAGGGAATCTTATATCATCTCCTTTTGATTCTTCCAATGTGGCTGTAGAAAAATAAATTATTTTTGTATTTTCTCTAAGAGTCATGGCTCCATTTGCATGATATGGCGGAATCCATAATACCTTAGGAATTTCTTCACATAAAACATCTCCTCTTATAGATGAAGAAGAAACCTCATCCATATAAAAATTAGTTTTAGCTAATTTCCTTCTTATTTTTTCTAATTCAGTGGGACTCAATTCAACCGAACCAATTAAAGCAGCACCCGCAGAAACAAATACGTATTTTCCTTCACCAGCATGTGCGTGCCAAGCTCTAATATAACCTTTACGATGATTTTCTACTTGATAAAATCTTTTTACATCTACAAAATTAAAATCATTTACAAATTTTACAGTACCTCTATCATCTGCCGCAATCTCTCCCTTAAATAAACTAATCATAATCTCTCCTTTAAATAAATAGCATTAGAATAAATAGGATCATTTGGATTAACAATCCTATTTTCCAAAATAACATTATGTATTTCCTTTATTCCGTATTCCAAATCATAAATAGGTTTCCAGCCAGTAGCATAAAATTTACTTGGATCTATTTTATAATTCCTAAGATCTTCATATTTTATATCTGTACAAACTAATTCTGACCCAGGAATAAATTTTTGAATATTTTCTGCTATTTCTTTAATAGTAAAATTTTTATAAGATAAATTATATAATCCTTTTATACCATGTAAAACACTAAAAGAAACAGCTTCAGCCACATCTTTAACATGCAATAATGGTCGCCACTGCTCACCACCAAAAACTGTTAATGGTATTTTTTTCGTAGCTTTAAGTGTTAATATATTTGTAACTAAATCAAGCCTTAATCTTGAAAACTCATCTCCTAATCCAAATAAAGTTCCTAACCTAAAAATTAAGTAATTATTTGAATTTTCCACAATATATTTTTCCGCTTTTAACTTTGTTTCTGCATACTTCGATAATGGATTTGTAGGTGCATCTTCATTTATAATATTATTATTCATGCCAAAAACAGAGCAGGTTGACAGAAATATAATCTCTTTTTTGAAATTGTCAACTATCCATTTAACACATTTATAATTTAAAAGGTCAGTTAAACTAGGATTTATGGAGCACGCACCATCACCAACTAGTGCGGCTAACCATATTACAATATCAAAATTGTTTAAAATTTTTCCTAATCTATCAAATTCTCTTATATCACCATAGACAAAAGGAACCTTTTTCAAAAATCTAGATTCATACATTAAATTATCATAAATAACAACATCATGACCATCAATAATTAATTTATCTGTTAAATAACCGCCTACATACCCACAACCACCAACTAATAATATATTCATAAAAACCCCCTCCCTATATATCTAAATTTTCTAATCCTTTATTTCTTTCAATACATATCGCTTCAGCGGTGGGAAATATAGAATTAGGTTTTGTATCATTTATTAAAACTCTTTTCCCCCCTCCGATTCCCATTACTAAATAATCATAAGTTATTCCTAAATATTGTAATTGATTTTCTGTAATTTGTCTAGTGCTTTCTTTTCTTCCAGTTATAAGAACAATTTTATAATTTTTTCTATCCCATTCGTCTAATTTTTCTATAACCCCAGGTAATACTTTTAATGGCATTATAGCCTGTTTTATACCCATACCATAATGAAATAACAACGTTCCATCTATATCTATAAACAAAGTTTTTGGTCTAGAATCCATAATAAATCCTTTCTTGAATAAATTTAATAATAGCATTTTTCACATCAACAGCTATATGCTCCAAATTAATAATATCTTTAAATTGAGGATTATTAAAAACATAATGACCACATATACTTACAACTTTATGTTTATTATCAAACGGATTAAAATTATTGGGAAACCATTTCTTCCACTGCCCATTTGCTACACACAAATCAAACCATTTATTAATCTTATCTTCAGATAATATATTTAATAATATATTTGTTTCTATGTTAGCTAATTCTGGAGCTATATTTATAGCACGTAAACCAAGTTTAAACTTTTCATGTATCAACATTGGATGTAAATAATCACCATTATGTTCTTTAGAAAACACATAATGCTTTTTACAAATATCTATCATTTCTTTTAATCTATTTTCATCATATTTTCCAGTATTTATTCCTGATTCCAACGACGTCCCAGATTGAATTACTACATAAACTACATTATCAAATAATTTCTGCAATTGTTTTTTAACTGATGTTATTAAAAAATCAACATCATTTGAATCCATATAAAAAATAGATTCCTCTGTTCCAATTTCAAATAAACAATTTGGGTTTATATTTAAACATTGCTTTATAACATCTATGATATAAGGAATGGCTTCTATCATATTTAATTTCTTCCAAGGATCAATATGAATAATATCCATATAACTTGCATCATATAACAATGAAGCAACACCATCATCATCATTAATTCCCTGGCCAGAGCCACCGTGATCTCTACAGATAGGAATAGGTATTCTAAAGCCCTTTACGTACTCTACGAAGGACTTTGTAGACCACCCATTACAATATCCACCATATTTATCAACTTGTCTCCTTGAGGCTATAAACCCCACAGGATACCCTCCTTCTTTAACATATGAGATTACAGCATCAACAATATTCTTGCTCATAACTCCTAGATATAATTTAAAGTCATTTATGTACAGCTGCATAGCTCTCTCCAAAGATTATATTTTCCAAAATAAAATAAAAACTTATTTAATGGGTATAAATGTAGCGGGGCCATATTTAACCATATTAATGGAGTTAAAATTTTAATTTTATATAAATCATAGCCTCTTTTTTCTAAAAGATCAATAAATTTTTGTTGAATTATAGTTAAATTATGGCTTCTATGAATATCACAAAAAATCATTTCATTTTTAAATTCTATTGAAAAACAATTATCAGATACTATATCATGATTAAATATTAAATTATGATTAAATTTAGCTAAATCATAATATCTATCACCGGCGGCTATTTCACCGGAGAAATCTTGTCTCCAATCTAATAAAACAAACCCATCGTCTTTATATAATATATTATCTAATATAAAATCACCGTGAAACATAGTTGGCTGAGAAGAACATAATCTCTCCCAATCTATTTTATTAAAAATATCTTTATATTTAGGAATTTCTATATTATTTATTATATTACATTCATCTTGTCTATTAATTTGTTCAAAATAATTTTCTAATCTTTGATTAGTTTTATCTATATAAAAATGTTTACATTTAATTTTAAAATCCAATGATATAATATCAGAAGGTAACCATAAATTTTTCTCTGCCCAATCAAGTAAACATTCTAACCTACTCTCTGTTATAACATGGGATAATAGTTTTCCCTGAACAAATTCATATTTATAAAAATTATCTGATGAAGAAATAATTTTAGGTATTAGCCCTGTTAACAAAGTAGATCTTCTAACTCTATTTTTACATAAAGAAGAATCATTAAAAAATTTAATAACATTATCATCTAAAAAATATATAGCTTCTTCATGTTTATCTAAAACATTATACTCTCTATTGAAAAACCTTCTAGTTTTATTTAATGTTTCAACAGTACCAGTATCATGCCAATCATCAACTACCCATAATTTTATATTAAAATTAGATAGTAAATTCATAAATACATGACAGTCACTTAAATCCGTAGAACTATTAATTTTTATTATATTATTTAATTCTGCCCAAAATTCAGAATAATTATATATTCCAGCAACACCAGTATAAGCATAATCATAATTCATTTCACCTTTTTCATTTATCTTAATTATATTATCTTTATTAATAGAAACAGTTCTAAAAACATCTGGCTTATTTGAACGAGCACAAGCCATCCAATTAGTAAATGGTGGTGGTGGAGCCTTTGTAAGAATAGTGTCACAGGTATTAAAAATAAATGGAGATTGTAAATTATTCTCAGCAAAAGACATAGATTTTAATAAGCTGCTTCCAGAACCTTCATATGGATCAACGTATACGAACTCAAATTTTTTATCTGGATATGCCAATTCTAAAAATTGTTTTACATAATCACCTAAATATCCTAATGCTATAACAAATTCTCCATCCGGATATAAATCTATTATATGAGATATAGCTGGTTTATCTCCTATTTTTAAAAGCGCTTTATTTGTATATTTTGTTAATCCACCCAATCTGGAACCAAGACCACTAGTAGGAATAAATATCAGCATTAATTAAACTCTCCCATAATCATCTTCTAATCTAACAACATCATCTAATTGTGAAGTTGATGCCTCAAGATAAATACAATCAGTAATACCACACATGCGATGTACTAATCCTGGTTCTATAACCATATAATTTCCTTCTGCAAGGATATTTTCAATAATACTATTATCAATTTTAGAGAGTTTTGTAATTATTTTTAATTTCCCAGACAAAACATAAATAGTTTCATGTTTAAAATTATGATATTGTAAACTACAACAATTATCTGCTTTCATAAATAACTTCTTTAAAGAATAATTTTTATTATACTCTAGTAGTTCTTCATAACCCCAAGGTTTTTTAAGCATAGATACCATTATAAAAATCTCCTTTTATTTTAAAGAAATTAAACGTTTAACCATTTCAACAGCAGATATACCACCATTTTTTATATGAAGAGACAAATTTTTTTCTAGTCTTCCAGAAACAAAATTATCATGGCGTCTATACTTACCTAAGGAAATTGGAATATATCCAACATTAGTTTCAAAACCCATACAAACACCCATATAATAATCTTCTCCAGGAATATCTAAAAAATTTCCACATTTATTTTTCAAATCCATAGAATACAAAAAACATATTCCAGTAATACAAGTATTAAAACTTCTAGTAATAAAATCGTTTAATATACACGCATTATTTATTCCTCCAAGTTTAAAAGTATGATGATATTTATCGTTTTGATATATGTCAAACGCCGAAAAAACAAATTGTGAATTATTGTTCTGTAAAAAATCATAAAATGTTAAAAGCATTTGTGGATAATAAACATTATCACTAGAAACCCATGTGCCATATTTTCCTTTAGCCATCTGATATCCACTATTTAAAGCCTCACCAGTTCCCCTATTATCTTGACATACGTATTTTACACGTTTATCTCTAATTACAGCTTGCAAAGCGATGGTAGAACTACCATCAGTACTACCATCATCCACAATTATTAATTCTATATTATTATAGGTTTGATTTAAAATACTATTAATAGCATCATCTACATATTTATAATGATTATATAATGGCATAACTATTGATATTAAAGGATTATTTATTTCCATATTATATCTTCCGTATATTCTTTAAGTATAACTATAAATTTTATAATATCTAGTAAGAAATGTTTTATAAATAATTTCTGATTTAATAAAAGAATGAGAGCTCTCCCACTCGTTAAAACCAAGCGGAATTTCCTCATCACAAATGCCCCAATCATCAAATAAAAGAAACTGTATACCTTTAAGGTAAAGCTCAATTAAATTAAAAATACTTTGCAAAGATACTTTTAAATCACAATCTATATGTATTAACGCTAATGAATTTGTTTCAGTTTGTAATTTTTTTTCTAGAGCTAGATCATCAAACCAAGCTTTAATTATTATAATATTTCTTTGCTGAATATTAGTTAGTTGTTGTTTAAGTGTCTTATTAACAATTACTTCAGTAGAATCACCAAAAGTATGTTTTACCCAAGGACCAGAAGTAATTGGCAAACCTTCAAAAGAATCTATACCAATAATCTTTCTATTATTTAATTTATGTAAATCACGAAAACGTGCTAACCAAGACAACGAAAACCCTTGATAAACACCAAACTCAATGATATCACCTGGAATATTATCTTTTTTTATCTGTTCAAAAATCTTATTCATATTAAATAACCGACCTATTTGATGTTCCATTTCTCTATTATTAACATAATATAAATACTTTTCTCTAGTAAGATCTTTAAATGTAATATCAAATTTATCAGATATCAAATTTTTTTCTTTTACAATAATAACCAACCCTATCAATTTTATGCAGTCAATTCAAGTTTTAGTTTTCTAACCAACATAAAAAGTCCTTAGATTTTATTTGTCTAGAGCCTAACCACGAGCACCGCTAGCGGATTGCTGCTCTAAAGCTGTTCACTAATCATGAAACATTCCCAATCAATTTTAATAAAGAAAATAATCTATCTTTAGTTTGCAAAGCACCATACGGATATCCAACAGAATTTTGTATAGGATCAATAACAAATCTATATATTTCCACATCATCATATCTTTTAAACCCATACCTTACAATTGAATCCATATTCACATTAAACATTTCCTTGAGTTTTCTATACGCTATTACATGGGCTGCATGTAATGTATCATTATATTTTTTATCTTTTATTTCATCAGCTATTATTGAATATTTATTAATAATTGAAGAATTAGTTAAAAATAAAACGTCATGAACAACTCCTAATTTATGTATATCTGGCCAATGAGGTTCATAACATATATAAAAACATGAGTTATCTAATTTATTTAATTCTAACTTAGTAAAAAAAACTAAATCAAATCTTAAAACTAAAACCCATTTATATTG
>PFMI01000034.1:202-4611 GCA_002785165.1 bacterium (Candidatus Gribaldobacteria) CG_4_10_14_0_8_um_filter_33_9 | reverse complement strand
GGCTATTTTTAATTGTAAAGTGAGAGAGTCCTTGTGCAAAGCCTCTGTTAGTTTAATTTTTTCTTTATGAAAGTCCTCAAAAAGTTTTAGAGCTTTTCTTTTGGCAAGATCTCCAATTTGAATCAAGAAAATTTTAGGCGAAACAAAAACTTTTTTGACTTCTTTTTTTAACAAGTTTGCAATTCTGTCCACTCCCAAAGCAATACCACAACCCGGAGTCTCTTTCCCTCCCAATGTTTTTACTAAACCATCGTACCTGCCACCGCTGGCCAAAGCCAGCGGGCTTTCTTATTCTTTTTGTTCTTGAAAAATTTCAAAAACTGTTTTAGTATAATAGTCCAATCCTCGAACTAAATAAGGATCTAAAATATAAGGAAGTTCTAATTCATCTAATGCTTCCAAAACATTTTTAAAATGAAGATGACATTCTTTACAAAGATGGTCAAGAATTTGAGGAGCTTTTTCTCTAATTTTTGCCCGACAACCTTCTTTTTTGCAATCCAAAACTCTTAAAGGGTTTGTCTTGAATCTTTTTTTACAGTCTGGACAGAGAAAATTTTGAGAGCGTTTTAAATGATCAATTAAAGCTTTTTTATAATAAGGACGGCAAAGAGAATCGCCAATGCTGTTTATCTTAATAATTAGATTGGGAAGACCAAGATTTTTTAAAATATTGTAAGCAATCTGAATAATTTGAGCGTCAATAATCCACGACTCGCTGCCCAACGACTCAATGCTTATCTGATAAAATTGACGATATCTCCCGGCCTGCGGTTTTTCATATCTAAAAAAAGGACCAAATTCCCAAAGCTTTACCGGTTTAGGCAAGCTTTCCATCCCTTGTTCCAAATAAGCTCTGATAATAGCGGGGGTAGCTTCGGGCCGCAAAGTTAAAGAATCCCCGCCTTTGGTTTGTAGACAGAACATTTGTTTTTGAACGATATCAGTGCTCTCGCCAGTTCCTTTTTCAAAAAGAGCGCTTTGTTCTAAAACAGGGGTTTCAATTTTCCCAAATCCATAAAACTCAAGTATTTCTTGAGCAATTTTTTCAATTTTTTGGAAATATTTTAGATCTTCTCCAAAAAGATCTCTTGTCCCGGTTGGAGCTTGGTATTTCATAATTTATATTATAGAATTAATATTCTGGCAGAGGGAAACCGCTTATTTTTGTTGGCGGAAAAAGTCGCAAAAAAACTCTGCCAATGATATGGTTTTTTGGCACAGCGCCCCAATTTTTAGAATCATAAGAATGAAGCCGATTGTCGCCTAAAACAAAATATTGTTTTTGCGGCACTGTAAATTCTTTATTGTCTGAAAAATAAGGCGGTTCAAGATAATCTTTTTCATTTAAAAAAATACTTTCTCCATTCTGTTGGATAATTATTATTTGATCATTTTCAAATTTAATTTTTTCTCCGGGCAGGCCAATAACTCTTTTAATAAATTTTTCCGAGGGTTTTTGAGGATATTTAAAAACAATTACCTCGCCTCTTTCAGGGGAGCGAAATCGATAACTAATTTCATCAACAATTAAATAATTGCCTTGTTGGAAATTGGGTTCCATGGAGGCGCCCTTAACCACAAATGGCTGAAAAATAAAATAACGGATTGGGATCACTATTATTAAAGCCAGAATTACTATTTTTATTGTTTCCTTAAAAAAGAATAATATTTGTTTAATTGTTTTCATTTTATGATTGTATCATGTTTTATCAAATTATACAAAAAAGGAGATTTTTTTTGCTATTTGAATAAATTCTTTTGCGTCCAAAGAAGCTGCGCCGACCAACACTCCGTTTATTTTCGCTTTTTCAATAAATCCTTGGACATTGTTGCTATTCACGCTTCCGCCATAAATAATTTTTATTTTAGGTAAAACATTAAATAATTTAGATAAGATTTTTTTAATAAAAAGCGCAACTTGTTTTGCGTTTTCCGACGTTGCTGCGCTCCCTTTGGTCGCGCTAATTGCCCAAACAGGCTCATAAACAAAAATTATATTTTTTAAATCTGATTTTTTAACTTCAAATAAAGTTTTTTTTAGCTGTCGCGTTATTTCTATTTTTTCTCTTTTTCCTTTTTGCGCGCTTCCTATGCAAAGAATAACCTTCAAGCCGGCGCTTAAAACCGCTTTTGTTTTTTTGTTATTCATTTCGTCCGTCTCATTCAAATATCTTCTTCTTTCCGAATGTCCAATCATTACATATTTTACACCCAAATTTTTCAACATCATCGGACTAATTTCTCCGGTAAATGCCCCCTCTTTCTCCCAAAAACAATTTTGCGCGCCTAATTTCAAATTTAAGATTTTAGATTTTAAATTTGAGATTTGAGTAAATGGCAAGCAAATTATCACTTCAATATTTTTAAAAATTTTAACCCCTTTTTTTATTGAATTAAAAAGCTGTTTGGCTTCAGTCAAAGTTTGAGGATTCATTTTCCAATTAGCGATAATTAATTTCTTCATATTTTTTACATTCTTAAACGCTCTGCGGCTTTTTCCGGGGCAATGGTGGAAATTTCTATTCCAGCTCCCAGTTCAAAACCCGCTTGAATAGAAGTTCTGGGTAAAATTTCAAAATGCCAATGATAATAAGAATGGTCTTTCCCATCGCAAGGAGAAGTTCTTAAAAAAAAATTATAAGCTAAATTTCCCAAAGTTTTTCTCAATTTAGAAAGAACGATTTGGAATACTTCAGCCAAAGCGATTTTTTGTTCTTCATTCGCTCTTTCAAAATAACTCAAATGCTCTTTAGGATAAATTCTAACATGGAAAGCCATTCTCGAGGCAAATGGGCAAAGCGCGATAAAATCATTATTTTCAAAAACAATTCTGTCGCCAATTTCTTTGTCCCATTTTAACATTTCGCAGTGCAGGCATTTTTGCTGAAAGTCCCAATATCGCCGCGAACCAATCAAACTTTTTTGGATATCAGGATCAGTGATCGGAATAGCCATTATTTGAGAATGAGGATGATTGATTGTGGCTCCTGCCCCTGAACCATGATTATGGAAAATAGAAACATAATTTACAAACCTTTCATTCATTAGTTCCAAATATCTTTCCTGATAAGCGTCAAGAACTTCTTTGATTTCTTTTAAAGAAAGTTGAGACATGTCTCGCAAATGATCTCTAGTAACCACTATTTCGTGAAAACCAATGCCATCCATTAGAGAATATGGTCCTTCCGCGCGCTCTTGCAAATTATCTCCATGGGTTACAGCCGGAAATTTGTTGGGAATAACCATTAATGTCCAGTCATCTGGCAAGGCATCAATATTTTCTATTTTTTTGCCTTGAGAAAAAACCAAGCTCGGTTTGCTTTCAATGCCCAGAGAACAAAAAACACATTTTTGTTTTGTTTTTTTTCCTTGTAATTCATCCGGCTTTTTTGCCCGTTCAGTCGCGATCACCACCCAGTCCTTGCTCTCCAAGTTAAAACGCAGTTCCGATAAATTTTTTTTAATTTTATTGTCCATTGTTATATTCTATAAAACAAAACTTTTATAATTATCTTTATTAATTAATTCTATTGAACTGCCTTTATAAGCGTTTAAAAAAGTTTGATTTTTTTTAAATTTATCTTTTTTCCATTTTAATTCAAATCCTGATAATTTTCCATTGTATTCTTCTATATAATCAATTTCTTGCTGCTGTAATGTTCTCCAAAAATATACCTGCTTGTCTTTATTGTTATTGGAATTATATTTTAGCCGCTCGCTAATCATAAAATTTTCCCATAAACTTCCAATATCTTGCCTCAAATTCAAAGGATTTAAATTATTGATTAAAACGTTTCTGATTCCCGTGTCATAAAAATAAATTTTTCTCAATTTTTTTAATTCATTTCTTAAATTTTTGCTATACGGATTTAAACGAAAAATAATAAACGCTTTTTCTAAAATTTGAATATAATTAGCCACTGTGTTTTTATTAATGCCAATCATATCAGCTAATTCATTATAAGACACTTCATTTCCAATTTGCAAAGCTAATGCCTGCAATAATTTTTCTAAAATTTCCGGGTTTCTAATATCTTGATATTGCAAAACATCTTTATATAAATAACTTTTTGCAATGCTCTTTAAAATTTCTTTGCTATTTGTGTCAACAATTTCAGGATACATTCCAAAAATCATTCTTTTTTCTAAAATTCTATTTAATTCTAATTCGGAATAAATTTGCTTTAATTCTTCCAATGAAAATGGATATAAATAAAATTCATATTTTCTGCCTGTTAATGGCTCAACAATTTTGTTTGATAAATCAAAAGAAGACGAGCCAGTCGCGATAATTTGAATTTTTGGAAAATTATCAATAATCAGCTTTAATGTTAATCCAATATTTTTTACTCTTTGCGCCTCGTCTAAAAGAACCAATTTTTTATTGCCAAAAAAAAGTTTTAATT
>PFMI01000034.1:0-147 GCA_002785165.1 bacterium (Candidatus Gribaldobacteria) CG_4_10_14_0_8_um_filter_33_9 | reverse complement strand
ATAAACAGAATCTTTGAAATATTTTTTTTGGATCTCTTGAATTAAAGTTGTTTTTCCAACCTGCCTTGGCCCGTAAATAATAATAATCTTTCCTTTAAACATTCTTTTTTCTATATTTTTTTGTATTTTTCTGATTATAACCATATT
>PFMI01000020.1:9115-9344 GCA_002785165.1 bacterium (Candidatus Gribaldobacteria) CG_4_10_14_0_8_um_filter_33_9 | reverse complement strand
ATGTCGTCAATTGATTTTTTAAATTGTTTTCTTACAAAACAAATTCTGTCCTCTTGTTCTGGCGTAAGCGTGATATTCAGATTATGCGGACGAGATGTTTTGTCTTCAATGCTTTCAGAATTTTTCCATTTTTCTACTGTATTCCAAGATAGATTGAATTTCTTTGCTAAATAGTTTATACTTTCATTAGACGATTGAATGAGTTTTCTTACAGCCATTGTTGTTTTTG
>PFMI01000020.1:4458-9055 GCA_002785165.1 bacterium (Candidatus Gribaldobacteria) CG_4_10_14_0_8_um_filter_33_9 | reverse complement strand
AACAAGTAATTATAAAAATTTTTTTGTCTAAATTTTTAAAAATGTTAAATAAAAATATATTAACTGAACAGGATATAAAAAATGAGTTTCGAATGGCGTTTCTTGAAAAAAGGGAAATAGATTTTAAAGGGAAGGTTTTATCTTCTTTTTTCATTCAAAAAAAAACAATTGAAGGAAATCTAAATTTAGAAGGAGCGATTATTTTGGGGCCTGTTTGTTTTGAGGAAACAATTATAAAAGGGGACTTAAATTTGAATCAAATCATAATTAAAGAGTCATTTTATTACGGAGAAGGAGTTTTGAGAGGAAATTTGAATTTGGAAAATGCAAGAATGAATGGAGTGGTGAATTTAGTGGGAACAAGTATTGGCGCTGATTTGAATTTTAATGGTTTAATTATTTTCGGGTTTTTAAGCTTAGCTAAAACAGAAATTCAGGGAAATGTTAATCTTAAAGAGATTAAAATTAATGATGCTTACCATGCGGGATTGGTTACCAAGGGGGATCTTTATTTGAGGCAAGCAAATATTTTGGGAAGCGTTGATCTTCAAAATTCATTTATTGAGGGAACATTAGACGCAAAAGACACTGTTGTTGGTCAAAATTTCAATTTAAAAGAGACGCAAATTAAAGAAAATTTAATTTTAAAAGGCGCGGAAATTAAAGGTCAATTAAATTTGGAAAACACAAGTTATAAAGAAATGATTAAATAATCATGTCTCTTTTTACTCATTTACATGTTCACTCCCATTATTCGTTGCTTGATGGTCTGCCAAAAATAGACGAGCTTTTAGATAGGGTTCAGGAGCTGGGAATGGACGCTTGCGCTTTGACTGACCACGGGGTCTTGTATGGAGGAGTGGAATTTTATAAGAAAGCCAAAAAAAGAGGTATAAAACCGATATTAGGGTGTGAATTTTATTTGGCTCAAGAGCGAATGTACCAAAAAAGAGCGAATATTGACGATCTTAAATATCATTTAGTGCTTTTGGTTAAAAATCAAGAAGGTTATAAAAATTTAATTAAACTCATAACTCAAGCTCATTTGGAAGGTTTTTATTACAAACCCAGAATTGACGAAGAATTGCTTATCCAACACAGCTCTGGTTTAATCGCTCTTTCCGCTTGTTTAAGAGGAAAGATTCCTTATTTAATAAGCGCGGGGAAAATTGAGGAAGCAAAAAAACAGGCATTAAAATATCAAGAAATTTTCGGACAAGAAGGTTTTTATTTGGAAATTCAAAGCCATCCCAATTTAAAAGATCAAACAAAAGTAAACAAGGTTTTAATTGATTTTTCAAAAGAATTAAATATTCCTTTGATAGCCACGAATGATACTCATTATTTAAAATCAGAAGACGCTGAGGCGCAAGATATTTTAATGTTAATTAATACAGGAGCTAAAATAGACAATCCTGAACGGTTAACAATGAAAGCTAATGATTTTTCTTTTAAAACGCAGGAAGAAATGATTGATGCTTTTAAAGATGTTCCTTCTGCCATTGAAAATACCCAAAAAATAGCGGCTCTTTGCGATTTTCAGTTTGAACTGAATCAAATAAAACTGCCTGTTTTTGAAACACCAAACAACAAAGCGCCGGATGAATATTTAAAAGAACTCTGTTATCAGGGTTTGGAAAATGAAAAAAAAAAGATTGAAGATAAAGTTCAAGCGCAAAAAAGATTAGATTATGAACTTTCAGTTATAAAACAAACTGGTTTTGCTTCTTATCTTCTGATTGTCCACGATTTTGTTAAATGGGCAAAAGAAAACAGAATTATTGTCGGTCCTGGCAGGGGGAGCGCGGGAGGATCGTTGGCAGTATATCTGTTAGACATTACAGATGTCAATCCTTTAAAATACAATTTATTATTTGAAAGATTTTTAAATCCAGAAAGAATTTCTATGCCTGATATTGACCTTGATTTTACTGATCGCAGAAGAGATGAAGTAATTGATTATGTGGCGCAAAAATATGGTCGGGAAAAAGTGGCTCAAATTATTACCTTTGGAAAAATGACTGCCAGGGCGGTAATTAGGGATGTAGGAAGAGCGATGCAATTAAATTATAATCTCTGCGACAAAATAGCCAAAACCATTCCTTTTGGTTTAACTTTAGACGAGGCGTTAAAAAAGGTTTCTGAACTGCGGCAACTTTATGAAACAGACCAAACAATAAAGGTTTTAATTGATTTTTCAAAAAAGCTTGAAGGTTGCGCCAGACATGCTTCTGTCCATGCTTGCGGAGTGGTGATTTCTGACAAACCTTTGGACGAAATTGTTCCCTTGCAATATCCCACACAAAACGACACAGCCATTACCACACAATATGATATGTATTCTGTTGAGGAAATAGGTCTTTTAAAAATGGATTTTTTGGGTTTGAAAAACCTAACCATTATTGAAGACACTATTGCTAGAATTTATAAAACACAAGATAAAAAAATAAAACTTGATGAAATTCCTTTTGACGATAAAAAAACTTATAAACTTTTACAGGAAGGGAAAACAATTTCCGTGTTTCAATTAGAAGCAGACGCTGTCCAGGGATTCTTAAAAGAATTAAAGCCAAATGATTTTGAAGATATTATTGTTATTAATGCTTTAAATCGACCGGGACCAATGGCTTTTATCTCGGAATATATTCAAAGAAAACACAAAAAAAAGAGGATTGAATATTTGCATCCAAAATTAAAACCAATTTTAGAATACACTCAAGGTATTTGTATTTTTCAGGAACAAATAATGCAGATTGCCAGAGATTTAGCGGGATTTAGTTTGTCTGATGCCGATGTTTTAAGAAAGGCGGTTGGCAAAAAAATAAAAGATTTACTTATTGCTCAAAAAGAAAAATTTATTAATGGAGCAATAAATAATGGAATAAAAAAAGAGATTATTGATAAAATTTGGGAATTGATATTGCCTTTTAGCCAGTATGGTTTTTGCCGCGCTCATTCTACCGCTTACGCAATGATTGCTTTCCAGACAGCTTATTTAAAAGCTCATTTCCCGGTTGAATTTATGGCGGCCGCATTAACTTCAGAAAAAAATAATATTGAAAAAATCGCTTTTTTAATAGATGAATGTAAAAATATGGGAATTGAGGTTTTAGCGCCAGATATTAATGAGAGTTTTCGAAATTTTTCAGTGGTTCCGGGTAAAAATAAAATAAGATTCGGACTTTTAGCTATTAAAAATGTGGGCTCTAATATTGTTTCGGCAATTATAGAAGAAAAAGAAAAAGGGGTTTTTAAAAGTTTTTCTGATTTTATTTCTCGGATTGATTCCAAAGATTTAAATAAAAAATCTTTGGAAAGTTTAATTAAGACCGGGGTTTTTGATAAATTTGAAGAGAGGGGTAAATTACTGGAAAATCTTGAACAAGTTTTAAAATTTAATCGGGACATTAGAAAAATAAATAATTCCAATCAAAAAAGTTTATTTGAAGAATCTGCGACAGATTTTTCTTTTTCGTTTAAATTAAAAGAAACAAAGCCGGCTCTTCCCGATCAAACACTTTTGTGGGAAAAAGAACTTTTAGGACTTTATATTTCTTCGCATCCATTGGAAAAATTTAAAAAGGTTTTGGCCAGAAAAACTTTACCATTAAAAGAATTAAAAGAACATATTTTTAACCAAAACATAAGGGTGGGAGGGCTTATTTCTTCTATTAAAAAAATTTTAACCAAAAAAGGCGAACCAATGCTGTTTATAAAATTAGAGGACTTGACAGGGAAAGTGGAAGTAATTGTTTTTCCTGGTCTTTTTGAAAGAAGTTCTGCATTTTTGCAGGAAAATAAAATTGTTTTTATAATCGGGAAGATAGATAATTATAAAGACGCGCCAAAAATAATCGCTGAACAAATAGAAGAAATAATTGAGAGTGATTGATAAAAATAGCAATAATGTTATGCGTTTAAAAATGAAAGAATATCTTATAAAAAGTTCTTTGGAAACCAAGAATTTAGGAAAGAGAATGGCAAAAATGATTTTAAAAAGCTCTTTATCACGAGCCGTTGTTATTGGCTTGATTGGCGATTTGGGCGGCGGAAAAACAACTTTTTTGCAGGGGTTTGCCAAAGGATTAGGTACCAAGGAAAAAATTTTAAGTCCGACTTTTGTGATTATGAAAAAATTTTCAATTTTCAATTCCCCATTTTCAAATTTCTATCACTTTGATTGTTATAGGATAGAGAAGCCAAAAGAAATTTTGGAGTTAGGTTTTAAAGAAATTATTTCTAATCCTAAAAATATTATTTGCATTGAATGGGCAGATAGAATTAGGAACATGTTGCCATTAAATAGTTTATTTTTAATTTTTAAAATGATTGACGAAAAAACAAGAAAAATAATTATAAAAAATAAATTATGAACAAAGGATTTACCTTAATTGAGTCGTTAATAACTATTGGTATTTTTATTTTGGGATTAGGCGCGGTGACAGGTTCTATTTTTGGTCTTTATCAAACTTATTATTATTCATTTCAGCAAATGCAAGCCATTGAAGAAGCAAGAAATGGCGTGGAAATAATGATAAAACAAACAAGAGAAGCAAAACAGGGCGATGATGGCGCTTATGTTATTGAAAAAGCCGAT
>PFMI01000020.1:0-4423 GCA_002785165.1 bacterium (Candidatus Gribaldobacteria) CG_4_10_14_0_8_um_filter_33_9 | reverse complement strand
CGCGCCTCCTAAATATATTGTTGATTCTGAAAAAATTTCTATTTTGTCTAAATACGTCCGCAACCTTCCTCCTATTTTTCATTATTTTGACGGAGCAGGGAATGAACTTCCTGCGCCTGCGCGGTTAAAAGACACAAAAACAATGAGAATTAATTTGGTTGTTAATGTTGATCCCAACAGATTGCCAGGGAATTTCACTTTGGAAAGCGATGTACAATTAAGAAATTTAAAAACAAATTTATGAAAAACAAAGCTTTTATCATAATGTGGGTTTTGGTTTTTAGCGCTGTATTTTTGATAATGTTTTCTGGGTTGGTAGTTTTTTTCAGTTTTCAATCCAACCAAAATCAAAGAATAAAAGCGGAAAACATGGCTTTTCATATAGCGGAAGCAGGAATAAATTATAGCCAGTGGCGCTTGGCCCATAGTTCGGGAGATTTTAATTTTTCAGGCGTTTATGATTATAAAGATCCCGAGGGCTCTATTATTGGTCAATATGATTTAAACATCGCTTCTTCTACCGCTTGCGATACGGGAGTAAAAATTGAAGCAAAGGGTTGGAAAGAGGGACGCGCTGATATTCAAAGAAAAATAAAAATAAAATATGCCAAGCCCTCTTTGGCTAAATATGGTTTTTTAACTAATTCTAATGTTTGGTTTGGCGAAGACGAAGAATTAAAAGGACCTTTTCATTCCAATGGCGGTATTAGAATGGATGGCGAGCAAAACTCTCTTTCCACCTCGTACAAAGAAATATATATCTGTGGTGAGGAGCATGACTGTTCTATTGAAAATTGTTCTGACCCATGCGCTTGGACGGCTCAAGGTTGTCTTTGCCCTGGGATTTGGGGAATTGGCAAAGGAGAAGAAAAAGGACTTTGGCAATTCCCGGTTGGAATAGTGGATTTTGATAAAATTATTCAGAATTTAGATACTTTAAAAACCGAAGCTCAGACGCGAGGAATATATCTTTCTTCTTCTGGCGATTATGGCTATCATTTAAAATTTAAACCAAATGGGACATTTGATGTTTATAAAGTAAAAACTTTGTATCCTGCGGTTGATGGATATGACGGTCAAGCGTGGACGTATGAATCAAATGATATTAAAACCGAGGCATTTTATCAAAATTTTATTGTGCCCTCAAATTGTGCTCCTGTTTTTGTAGAAGATAATATCTGGGTGGAAGGAGATGTTAAAGGTAGGACCACTGTGGTGGCGGCAAAGCTCCCGGAAATGCCTGCTTCTTTAAAAAAAATAGTTATTTCAAATAATATAAATTATGCGGACTTTAATTCTGTTTTAGGTCTTATCAGTCAAAAAGACATTTTAATTCCCTTGCGTTCTCCGAATAATTTAGAAATAAAAGCCGCCTTATTGGCGCAAAAAGGCCATGTTTTTCGTTATTATTATCCCAAACGGAATTACGATCCTTATAAAACCTACGCTATCCGGGATTATATTGAGACATTTGGCAGCATTATTACCAACACAATATGGACTTTTACTTGGGTAGATGGGTTAGGAAATGTTGTTTCTGGCTATAAAGAAACAGAAATGAGTTATAATAAAGATTTAACCTATAACCCTCCTCCTTATTTTCCTGTGTCCGGCGATTATGAAGTTGTCAGCTGGGAGGAAGTTAATTGATGTATTGCAAGCAGATGTGCTATAATGTTATGGTTTATTAAAATTAAAATAATAAATTTATATTTATTTATGGCTACTTTTTCTTTTAATTCACAGGCTTTTGGTTTGGACATCTCTGATTTTTCTTTGAAAATAGCAATGTTGGAAAAAGACAAAAACGATTTAAAATTGGCTTCTTTTGGAAGAGCGAACATTGTTTCTGGAATTATTGAAAAAGGAGAAATAAAAAATGAAGAAAGGTTGAGCGAAATTATCAAAAACACTTTAGGTCAAATTAAAGGAAAAAAAATCAGAATAAAATATGTCATTGCTTCCCTGCCCGAAGAAAAATCTTTTTTAGACCGGGTTCGTCTCCCTTTAATGGGACAAAAAGAAATTAAAACAGCAATAAGATTTGAAATAGAAAATTATATTCCTTTTCCCTTGGAAAAAGTTTATTTTGATTTTGATAAAATTCAACAGAATTATGAAAATTATCAAGAGGTTTTAATCGCCGCTATTCCCAAGGATATTTCCGAATCGTATTTAAGGGTTTTAAAAAAAGCAGGGTTGCAACCTTTGGCATTGGAACCGGAATGTTTATCAATAAGCAGGGCATTGATTAAAAAAAATGAAATAATTAGTCCTGTTTTAATAATTGATTTAGGAAAAACTAGAACCACTTTTATATTTTTTTCTGAAAATAATATAAAATTTACTTCCACTATTCCTTTTTCCTCCGGACAATTAACCAGCGCTATTTCAGAAAAAATAAAGGTTTCCTTAGAGGAAGCGGAAAAAATAAAATGTGAAGAGGGAATAATAGGAAAAAAAGAAATTTCTGAAATTCTCATCCCTTTGCTGAATAATTTCGCAAAAAAAACACAAGGGCTTTTGGAATATTATAATTTTCATCAAAATAAAAATTCACATTCAACAATGTCCTTGGAAAAAATTTTACTTTGTGGCAGAGGCGCTAATCTTAAAGGTTTAGAAGATTTTTTAAGCGTGTTTTTTAAAACAAAAGTAATTTTGGGAAATCCTTGGATTAATATTTTAAAAACCCCTTTAAAACAAACACCTGAAATATCCTTTAAAGAGTCCTTGGGATATGCCTCGGCTTTAGGATTGGCGTTAAGAGGAATAGATAAAAATTAAATCATTAGAAATTTAATAAAAATTAAAAATTTTAATTTTATGCCTATTAATTTATTGCCTGAACAAGAGAAAATTTATCTTAAAAATGAAGATATTTTAAAAAAAATCTCTATTATTTTACTTTTTGTTTTGATTGCTGTGTTTTTTTTAATTTTTATTTTTTTCTTTTTAAAACTTTTTTTCCTCGCAAAAATTGAATCCTCGCAAAAACAAATTTTTCAGATAGAGAAAGAATTAAAAAGTGATTTATTTCAAAATTTCCAAAAAACAATAGAGGAAAAAAATCAGGATCTTTTTCAAATTCAAACCTTTCGAGAAAAACAAATTTTTATTGCTCCTATTTTTGAAAAAATTTTTTCTCTAATCACGCCTGGTTCAATATATTTTACAGATTTTTCTTTTCAAAAAAATTTTAATGGTCAAATTCATTTTTCTGGCTGGGTAAGGAACCGCCAAGAACTTTTTTATTTTAAAAAAGATATAGAATCAAAAAAAGATTTTAAAGAAGTTTATTTTTCCCCTGATTCTTGGGTGAAGCCAACAGACATTGATTTTTCTTTAAATTTTCAAACAAATGAATTTTAATAAAAAAATATATTTTGTTTTTTTTCTTTGGATTATCTTTTTTTTCCTTTTGTTAAAAATTGGTGTTTTCTTTTTTGTGGGAGAATTTAAAAATTTTTCCCAAAATATTGTCTTGCAGAAAAAAGTTCAAAATTTATTAGAGTTGCGTATTAAGGATTTTGAAAATTTTCAAAAAAACCATTTTTTTTATCAATCTATATTTAAAAAAATTGAAAATTCTTTTGTGAATAAAGAGGCGCCTATTGAATTTATGGAATTTTTAGAGAAAGAAGCAAAAGACGCAAACCTTTCCATAAAAATTTCTCCTTTTGTTGTTAGCACTAAAGAAAAAGGATATTGGGTTTCTCTCGGTTTTCAAATTTTATTACAAGGAAATTTTTCTAATTGTTTGCGATTTTTAGAGCGAGTGGAACAATCTCCATGGTTAGTTGAAATTTTGCAAATAAATGTTGAAAAAATTTCAGAAATCAATGATGTCCGTTTTTCTTTAAAAATTAAAGTTTTTACAAAATAAAAAAATGAAAAATTATATTTCTAAAATTAAAGAATTTTTATCTACCCATGCCTACTGGCAGGCAGGCAGCAGACAGGTGTTTTTGTTTTTAATATTTCTTTTGCTTTTAGATTTGGTCATTGCTATGATTTTCTTTTTTAAATATGGTTTTCAAAAAGAAAGGATTGAAACTTATTCAACAATAAAAATTAATCAGGATTTAATAAATAAATTTTCTATAGAAAATCAAAAAAAAGAAGCGCTTTTTCAAAAAGCCAAAGATAAAATTTACCTTGATTTTTTTGGAAAAAATTGAATTTTTTGAAAAATTCAATTAAAATTAAAAATTAGAAATTAAAAATTTTCGGTCGCCAGGGGCGACCGATTTGCCCCCGTAGCTTAATGGATAAAGCAGCGCTCTTCTAAGGCGCTGATGAGGGTTCGATTCCTTCCGGGGGCACCAATTCAATTTGGTCGGAAAATTTTCCCGCGCGCTTGCGCGCGGGCGAGGCGAATTTGCAATTTCCTTACTGGTGCAGTATTCTTAAATTAATCCGA
>PFMI01000004.1 GCA_002785165.1 bacterium (Candidatus Gribaldobacteria) CG_4_10_14_0_8_um_filter_33_9 | reverse complement strand
TCACCCCCTGTGTTACAACAACGCTATCCTCAACTGCGTTAGCTATGTCCGGTTCTGAAACCAAAAACCCGGTGTAAGCCATTAAATTAATAATTAAAACTAAACTTAGTATTCTTTTCATCATAAAATTTAGATATTTTGTCCTGTTTTTTACAAACAAAATTTTAAAATTGCCGACCTTTTTTAACCTTTTTCTGTTTCTATTTTAACACTTTTATAATACACTGCAAACAGTCAAATAATATCCCCTGTGGATAACTTTTGCAGATAACTTTTGTAGATTTTTAGTACTCCAATACTCCAAATCATTGCCATGGCAAGAAAATGGAGTAATGGAGTAATGGAGTAAAACAAGTATTAAAATGCCCTACCCATTTTCATCAAAGATTTACTAGATAAAAACATAACGGGGGTAAGCTGCGGCTAAAACCCGAAGGTTTTATCCGACTCACTTTCCCACAAAATAAATTTGCCTAGAAAATCTTATCCGAAAAAAGATAAGGCATTTTTATGATGCGCCTCTAAATTTCTTTGTCAATAGTAATTTATAAAAACTAATGCTTTACTTTAAAAAAATATAATATAAAATAACCATTATAAATAAAAATAATATAATTACATGACACAAGCAATTGAAAGTTTTTTAAAACCATTTCTCAAAAATGCGCTTCCTGAAATTAAACCGGGAGATACTATTAAAGTTTATCAAAAAATAAAGGAAGCGCTTAAAAAAGACAAAAAATCAATAAGAAAAGAAGAAAAAGAACGAATTCAAATTTTTGAAGGAATTGTTTTGGCTAAAAAACATGGGCGGGAAATCGGTTCCGCTATCACAGTAAGAAAAGTTATTGCTGGATGCGGAGTGGAAAAAACTTTTCCCTTGCATTCTCCTTGCATTGAAAAAATTGAAGTCCTGACTCAAGCCAAAAAAATAAAAAGAGCGAAGCTTTATTATTTGAGAGGAAAAACAAAAAAATAAAGGGCGAGTGATGAAATCGGCAGACATCTATGGTTGAGGGCCATAGGGGAATTTTCCCGTGAGGGTTCAAGTCCCTCCTCGCCCACCCCCATGTGCAGGGCGCTTAGCTCAGTTGGTTAGAGCGTCGCATTTACACTGCGAAGGTCTGAGGTCCGAATCCTCAAGCGCCCATTGGCCGCGGTAGCTCAGTAGTAGAGCGCTTCTCTGAAAAAGAAGAGGTGGTCGGAGCGTTACCGATCCGCGGCACATTCTTTTCATTTAAAATCAAATCTAAAATCTTAAATTATGCGAATTATGCGGGATTAGTATAGTGGTAGTACGTTACCTTGCCAAGGTAAAGACGCCAGTTCGATCCTGGTATCCCGCTCCAAAATAAAATTATATAGACAAGGGCCGTTAGCGCAGTTGGTAGCGCGCCTCTATGGCATAGAGGAGGTCGCCGGTTCAAATCCGGCACGGTCCACCATATTGAGTAAGCCGTCTCGCGGATTCGAACCGCGAACCTATTGTTTACAAAACAATTGCTCTGCCATTGAGCTAAGACGGCAAACTTACTTCTGAAATAAAACAATTGTTCTGCTCCTGAACCGTGGCATCTATTTTTGTATTTTTAAACCTCTTTTGATTCTTTGCCAATAATTTCCAGAGAGTTTGGTTTTTTCTTTTGGGTCTTGTTCTTTTTCTTTTTTGAGTTTTATAAAAAAATTGTTTAGAAAAAACGAGTAAAATTTTTTGACTTTTTCTTTGGCTCCTTTTAAAATTTTTTCTTTAAACTCTTTAAAAATTAAAAATTTTTCTGTTTTTTCTTTTTCAAAAACCACAGAATTTATGGGTAAATTTTTTAAAACAGGAATTTTCCGGACCACGAGCGCTGCCATTCCCGCAATGCTTGCCATTAAAATTATTTCAGCAACCAAATTAAACATATTTAAAAATTAGGAATTAGAAATTTCAACTAAAGTGCCTTTTCTCCCGGGCACCGCGCCTTTTACAGCGATTAAATTATTTTCTAAATCAATTTTTATTATCTCTAAATTTTTTATTGTTACTCTTTTATTGCCCATTCTTCCATGCATTTTTTTTCCTTTAAAAACTTTTTGCGGACCAGTGGCGCCCACAGAGCCCAAAGTTCGCTCTTCGTGTTTTACACCATGAGTGGCATTCCTTCCATGAAAACCCCATTTTTTTACTGCGCCCTGAAATCCTTTTCCTTTATTAATTCCGGAAATTTTTACTTTTTCTCTCTCTTTAAAAACTGAAGCGTCAAGTCTATCCCCTGTTTTATAATTCCCTATTTCCATTTCTTCAACTTTAAACTCTTTTAAATATCTATATGATTTATTTTTCTCCTCAAACCCAATCTGAACAGATTGATATTTATCTTTTTCTTTTGTCTTTATTTGCGCGACAAAACAAGGACCCGCTGTAATTAAAGTTATAGGGATCGTAGTTTTATCATTAAAAATCTGACTCATTTTCAATTTTTTTCCTAATAAAAACTTCATATATTTATATGCTTAGAGATGGAATGAAGAAATGCCGGGATTAACCCCGGCATTTCAGCGCTATATTGCTTTAACTTCAATGTCAACCCCAATGGGCAAAGTCAATTCTCTTAAAAAATCCATAAATCTTTGATTGGGATTTATCACTTCAACCAAACGTTTATGAATTCTCATCTCAAATTGCTCTCTGGCATTTTTATGAACAAACGATGAACGGTTTACAGTATAATGATGAAATTCAGTAGGTATGGGAATAGGACCTACAATTTTAACTCCGGATCTGTCTGCCATTTCAACAATCTGATGACAACTTTTATCCATTACTTTGCTGTCATAAGAGCGAAGCTTAAGCCGCAATTGAGCCCTCTCTGTTTCTGTCTCTTTTTTCCTTTTTACTTTTGCTTTTAATGTCTCTACCATTTCTATTTTTCAATTTTAACTACTGTGCCCGCTCCTACTGTTTTTCCTCCTTCTCTAATTGCAAATTTCTGTTTTTCTTCCAATGCAACTGGAGCTATCAATTTAATCTTAACATTAACAGTATCGCCAGGCATCACCATTTCCACGCCAGCCGGAAGCGCGATATCCCCGGTAATATCGCAAGTTCTGATAAAAAATTGGGGTTTGTAACCAGTAAAAAAAGGAGTATGACGACCGCCTTCTTCTTTGGTTAAAATATAAATTTCCGCTTCAAATTCCGTATGAGGAGTGATTGTTCCTGGCTTGCAAATAACCTGCCCTCTTTCAATATCCTCTTTTTTTAAACCGCGAAGCAAAATTCCAACATTATCCCCTGCTCTAGCTTCATCTAATGACTTATTAAACATTTCTACGCTTACAACCACTGCTTTTTTGGTCTCTCTTAAGCCGACTATTTCAATTTCTTCTCCTGATTTAATTATTCCTCTTTCAGCTCTTCCTGTTGCCACGGTTCCTCTTCCTTCAATAGAAAAAACATCTTCAATAGGCATTAAAAATGGTTTGTCTAAGGTTCTTATTGGCTCGGGAATATATTCATCAATTTTAGCCAATAATTCTTCAATGGGTTGGGCAGCCGCATCTTCTTTGGAAGCAACTTCAAGAGCTTTTAAAGCTGAACCCCTTATAATCGGAATTTCTTTGCCTGGAAATCCATATTTTTCCAAAAGCTCTCTTATCTCTTCTTCAACAAGACCAATCATTTCAGGATCATCTACTTGATCGCATTTATTCAAAAAAACAACCAAAAAAGGCAAACCTACTTGTCTTGCTAAAAGAATATGTTCTCGTGTTTGAGGCATAGGTCCATCAGAAGCAGCCACAACTAAAACAGCGCCATCCATTTGAGCCGCGCCTGTGATCATATTTTTAATATAATCAGCGTGACCCGGGCAATCAATCCAAGCATAATGTCTTTTTGCGGTTTCAAACTCTGTGTGGCAGATATTAATTGTTACGCCGCGCGCTTTTTCTTCAGGAGCGGAATCAATTTGATCAATACTTTTTTCCGAGGCCTTTAATCCTTTCATTAGCGTGTATTTTAAAACAGCGGCAGTTAAAGTAGTTTTTCCGTGGTCAACATGACCAATACTCCCAATATTTAAGTGTGGTTTTACTCTTTCAAATTTTTCAGCCATAATTTATTTTATTATTTTATTTTATTATTTTATTTTAAAAAAAATAAAATGTCAACTTCCCTAATAGATAATTAAAATATCTAATAGGATAAAGTGAACATTCTGCAAATTTTTTTTATTCAACAGAAAACTTTTTTTATTTCCCTTTGTTCCATTCAACTTAAATTAAATGGACCGACCTTTTGTAATAATTTTTTCTAAACAAATTTATTCTATCAAATCCGCGCATAACATGTCAATACTCTTTTATCCACCTTTTTGTATCCATAAAACGTTGAATTGCCGCAATACATAAATTGCCAAATAATAATCAAAGTCAACAATTAGGGTTATCAATAGATAGTCCATGCCGACAGAGCAATTCCCCATTAAGGAGATACTTCTTTCCATTTTGGCAAACGTATACTTTTTATTTTCACTGGGCCATCTCCTCCCCTCACACAAAATTTGGAAGGCGAAAAACTATTATCAATGATTTTTAATCTCACATCATAAGAATCTTTTGCTCCGTCAAAACTAGTAGTAACGTTTCCTTTAACATTAGAATCTTCTGTAAAACCTTCTGTTACAATATAATCAAAATCCCAAGCATATTGAATAGCGCCGCCATTTTTACAGTCATACTCGGTATTGCTTGGAGCAGAATAACATTTAGAATTATCAGTAAAATTTACTGTTGCGCCGACTGGCGGATTTGCGGGAGAGTGAGTAAAATCAGGATAAGGATATGCATGGACAGGCGCGCTAAATGGAGTTCCTGGTTTGATAGTAGGAAAACCAATAGGAGAAGGAGGATAAATCCAGTCAAAAGAGAAAGCGTCAAAACTATCCCAAACTTTCAATCTCCAATAGTAAGTTGCATTATAGTCGAGATCGCCAGAAGAGGTAGTGCGAGAATTGGAGCTAGAAAGTACTTTGCCTGTATCAATTTCTAACGAAGAAAAATCAGAATTATTATCTACCTGAATTTGGTAAGCTGATTGGGTATCGCCAAAACCAATATCAGGGTCGGCAAAACTCCAAGACAAAATAGCGGTTGGCGAGAAAACATCGCAATAATTTAATTGAATGACCGAAAGATTATTGGC
>PFMI01000001.1 GCA_002785165.1 bacterium (Candidatus Gribaldobacteria) CG_4_10_14_0_8_um_filter_33_9 | reverse complement strand
GTCATAGTTAAATGATTTGACACGAAAATTTAAACTATTTTGGTATTGATTATAAAAATTTTTTTGATAAAATAAAAATAATAACCAAACAATATGACAAACGAATTGAATTCAAAAATTGAAAAAATAGAAAAAGAATTCCATCATTTGATGGATTGTCTTTGACATTGCTAATAAAAAACAAGAATTTAAAATAAAAAAACAAGAGATTGAAAAACCTGATTTTTGGCAAAAAGAAAAAAATGCTTCTGAAATACAAAAAAAACATTCTGAAGTCAAAAAACAACTAGAAGAAATTGAAAATTTAGAAATTGAGTTTGTCGATATAAAGGACTTTTTGCTTTTAAGGGAAGATGACGCGAAAATTGAAATAGAACTAGCGCAAAAGATTGAAAAATTAGATTTTCAAATTAAAAGAAAATTTCAAGAAATTTATCTTTCCGGCAAATATGATAAATGTTCAGCGATTTTATTTTGTGAAGCAGGCGCGGGAGGCAGAGACGCGGAAGATTGGGCTGCTTTGCTTTTAAAAATGTATCAGGCATGGACGGAAATAAATGGTTTTTCTTTCAAAATCTTATATCGGAAATTTGGAGAAGGCGGCGGACCGGAAGCAAGGATCGGACTGAAAGAAGCATGTTTACAAATAAAAGGAAAATTGGCTTATGGTCTCTTAAGAAGAGAAACAGGCATTCATCGTTTAGTTCGCATTTCGCCTTTTTCAGCCAAAAAATTAAGGCATACCTCTTTTGTCAAAATTGAGGTTTTGCCAAAAATAGATATTGAACAGGAAGAGATTAAAATTCTTCCTGAAGAAATTAGAACGGAAACATTTCGCGCTACCGGGCCCGGCGGACAGAATGTTAACAAAAGAGAATCTGCGATTAGAATTACTCATTTGCCAACAGGTTTGCAAGTTGCCAGTCAAATTGAAAGATCGCAAGGTCTAAATCGAAAAATCGCTCTTCAAATTTTGTCTGCCAAACTTTTACAACTCAAAGAAAAGGAAAAAGAAAAAGAAATGGAAAAAATTAAAGGTCAAAAAATTTCTGCTGATTTTGGCAGTCAAATTCGCTCTTATGTTTTTCATCCTTATCAACTTATTAAAGATCATCGGACAGGAATTAAAACCTCAAATGTTGAAAAGGTTTTAAATGGCAATTTGGACGAATTTATTGAAGCAGAAATTAAACAATTACAAACAATGGTTATAAACAATTATGATAGAATTTAAAAATGTTTCCAAAATCTATCATTCAAAAAAAGAAAGGGTTGTTGCTTTGTCTGATATTTCTTTTGAAATAAAAAAAACAGAGTTTGTTTCTATTATTGGAAAATCAGGAGCGGGAAAAACAAGTTTAATTAAATTGTTAATCAACGAAGAAAAACCTACGCAAGGAGAAATTTTTTTTGAGCAAGAATGCGTTCAAAAAATGAATCAAAAAACGCTTCAAAATCTTCGACAACGAGTGGGGGTTGTTCATCAGGATTATAAATTGCTTTTAGCAAAAAATGTTCGAGAAAATGTTGAATATGTAATGCAGGTTATTGGCGCCTCGGAGAAAGAAATTAGCCGCGACATTCCTCAAATTTTGGAAATGGTAAACCTGGGCCATCGTCAAGAGAATTTTCCTTTGGAGCTTTCGGGCGGAGAAAAGCAACGATTGGCCATTGCCAAAGCTCTTTGCCACCAGCCCGAAGTTATCATCGCGGATGAACCCACCGGCAATTTAGATGTTTACAACACTTTTGAAATTATTGATATTTTAAAAAAAATTCATCAACTCGGAACAACTGTGATTTTATCAACTCACAATAAAGGAATCGTTGATAATTTGAAGCAAAGAGTCATAGTTTTGGACCAAGGAAAAATAATTCGCGATTCCGAACAAGCAAAATTTATATTGTAATAAAAATCCTATGTTTATTTTTTTAAAACGCATTTTAAAATTCGGCTGGCAAAGTTTTAGCCGCAACAAAGGATTGGGACTGGGAGTTATTTTTGTGATGACTGTCGCCATTTTTGCCTTAACCTTTTTTTTTGTTTTTAATGAGTTGAGCGGATTTTTAATCAATAAAGCCCAAGAGCAAGTTGATATTTCGGTTTATTTTAAAAAAGATGTTGCAGAAAAAGAAATTTTAGGACTTAAAGAAGAACTTAATAATAAATTTTCCATTCAAATAAAATCAATTAATTATATCTCAAAACAAGAAGCAAAAGAGGTTTTTCTCGCCAAACACAAAGACGAACTTCTTTATTTGCAGGTATTAGAAGAAATAGGAGAAAATCCTTTTTTAAGTTCTTTAAACATTAAAGCCAAAGATCCCGTTTTTTACGCTCCTATATCCGATTTTTTGGTTAGCAGTTTTTTAAAAGACTCTATTGAAAAGGTTTCTTATTTTGCCTCGGAAAAAGTAATTAATAAACTTTCTGAAATATCTTTGAAAATTAAGAGGTTCGGAGTTTATCTTGGCGCTTTTTTAATAATTTTGGTTTTTTTGATAACTTTCAACACCATACGTCTCACTATTTTTATTTTTAGAGAAGAAATTGCCACCATGCGCTTGGTTGGCGCTTCTAATTGGTTTATTCGAGGACCTTTCCTTATTCAGTCCCTTTTGTACGGCTTTTTTTCTATTTTAATTGTTAATCTTTCTTTTGTTATTGTTTTGCATATTTTTAGCGCTGATTTGCAAACCTGGCTTTTTGATTTTAATTTTTTGCAATTTTTTAAAGAAAACTTTTTAAAAATTTTTGGATATCAAATTCTTTTTGCCCTTGCTTTGGGAGTAACATCTTTTTTCTTTGCGGTTCACAAATATTTAAAAATATAAATCAAAAAATAATCAATTATTGCGGGGTCGTCTAATGGTAGGACACATCCCTCTGGAGGATGGTATCTTGGTTCGAGTCCAGGCCCCGCAGCCAAAAATTATGTCTAAAAAAATTTTAATTTTATTTTTATCGTGTTTTTTGATTTTTTCCGCGAATATTTTGGCTGGCGAATATGATGTGGAGGGAGGAGGAACAATTTCTTATAAAGGTTTTGTGCCTTGCGGTTACGACCTTAATGGCAGCGGAGAAATTGATATATGGGAGCGTTGTCAGCTCTGTCATTTTTTTGTGATGATTGACGGAATCATTGAATTTGTTTTTGACAAAATTGTGCCGCCCCTGGCAATTTTAATGCTGGTTGTCGCGGGCATATTGCTTTTTTCCGCGGGCGCCGCGCCCGCGATGAAGAATAAAGTAAAAAACATGATCCTTTATGTGGGTTTGGGTTTGGTTTTAATTTATAGTTGTTGGCTTTTGGTCAGTTTTTTATTAAGCGTATTTGGGGTTGTAGAATGGACAGACCCCTTAGGACAGGGCTGGTTTAAAATTGATTGCCCTATTAGTAGAACTTTTGTTGGTGGTACGAAAAATCCATTTAAACCCGGCAAAAATCTTGGCTGGCACGAGGAGCCAAAAAAACCATCGGGTCCCCCTCCGCCACCCCCGGGGGATGAGGAGGAAAAAACTATTGCGGAATTAGAAGAAGGAAATTTAGTAGATCATTTTCCGCCATCAAACGGGCAAGAAGAGATTCCCCTTCTACGGGATCCTGTAATTATAGTTAAATGCGATTCTGAAAGCTTAGGCTATGGAAAATTATATATCTACGCGAAAACGGATCGTTATCCAAATGAGCGACAACTTCTTCGGCAACCATTTGATATTCGCACAGGACTAAATGGGTGTGCTCAAAATTCCGCACAAGGCGACAAAAAAACTCCTATAGGAAATTTTAAAATTAATTATAAAATAAATTGTGGTGATACTAAATTTTATCAAGGAGCGGGAAAATGTTCAGCATCTGAAACAAAAAGATATGGACATCAAATTTTAAATTTTGAACGCAACAGAGGGATTCACTTTCATGGTGGATATAATGATAATGGAACAGAAAGATTTTATAATACTTATGGTTGTGTAAGGTTGCACAATAATGACTTGTCTGTTTTGTATAATTTTATAAAAGAAGGCACTAAAGTAAAAATTAGAATAAAATAATGAAGCCGCCTATTTTCAAAATAAATTATAAAAATATCTTTTTATAATTTATTTAAATGGAAAAGTTATAGATTTCTCAAAAAATAAAAATTAAGTTTCAAAATTGATGCATTCAAATTTGTTTTAAAATCTATAATCTATAATTTATAATTTAAAATCTATTTAACAATGAACAATTCAATCAAAAAAAATTTATCGGAACTGCGTACAATTTATTTTTTAAATACGATTTGAAAAAAGCGAAATAAATTTGTCATTAAAAACAACCCTGCTAAAATTATGTATATTCATAGACAATTAGAAAATATAATTAACCCTTTTTTAAATTAGAAGGGATTATGGAAAATTATTTATTAAAAGACATAAAAGGTTTGTTAAACTTATTGCCTGATTTAAAATATTGGCGCACAAAAAGCAAAGCAGAAGTGGATTTTGTTATTGAAAAGGAGCAAAATGTTTATCCAGTGGAAATAAAGTATGTTTCAAAAAGAAGAATTGGAAAAAGTTTTTATAGTTTTATTAACAAATTCAATCCAAAAACAGGAATTATTTTAACTAAAGATTATTTAGCAGAAGAGAAAATAAAAAACACTAAAGTAAAATTTATTCCATTGAGTTATTTTTAATCAAAAAATTTCCCGCAGTTCTATTGCAAGGAATTTATTAAATTTTTTATGAAAAAATCAATCGGATTGGCGGACAGAATAAGGCCGGAAACATTGGAAGATTTTTTGGGTCAGGATGAAATTTTGGGGCAAGATAAAATAATTTCAATAAAATTTTTTGACAAAAACATAAAATCGCGGTAATATAAAAATATTATGACAGAACAAAATGTAAAAAAAATTGTAGAATATTGGAGAAAAACCGCTGAGTATGATTACAAAACAATGGTTTTTCTATTTAAAGGAAAAGAATATTCTAATTCTTTATTTTTTGGTCATATTGTCTTAGAAAAAATTTTAAAAGCGTTGGTTGTGCAAAGAACCAAAGAACAAGCGCCTTATATTCATGATTTGGTTCGGCTTC
>PFMI01000015.1 GCA_002785165.1 bacterium (Candidatus Gribaldobacteria) CG_4_10_14_0_8_um_filter_33_9 | reverse complement strand
AACCCTTGAGATTTAATGTGTCTTTGAATAGCGTTAGCCGCATCGCCAAAAGTATTGCCCGGTCGAACTTTTTTTATCGCTCTTTTTAAAGCCTTTTTAGCTGTCCGAATTAATCTTTGAGCTTCCGGATTAATTTCGCCAACAGGAAGAGTGACTGCCATATCAGAATGATATCCTTTAAAAAAAATTCCCAAGTCCAAAGAAATAATATCTCCCTCCTTAAGTTGTCTTGTTGAAGGTATGGCGTGAATAATTTGTTCATTAATAGAAGCACAAAGGCAAGATGGAAATGGCTTGATATACTCTCCGCAAGATCCTTTATATCCCTTGAAAGAACATTTTGCTCCTGCTTTTAAAACAAAATTTTCGGCAACTTCGTCTAATTCTTTAGTGGTAATTCCCGGCTTAACCATTTCTTCTAATTTTTTCATAATCTTAGCCAAAATTTTACCTGCTTCAGCCATAACAGCGATTTCTTGTGAGGTTTTTATTGATATCATATAAATGAATTTTTATTTATCATATTATATCTTGATTATTGGTATTTGACAAATATTTGCTATAATAAACTATATGTCAAATATGTCAGAAAAAACTTTAGAAAATAAAAAAATCGCCATGATAATTGCTTTTCAGAATTTTCAAGACGAAGAATGTTTTATTCCCAGAAGCATTTTTTTGGAGAAAGGGATCGCGATCAAAATAATAAGCTCGGAAAATGGAGAAGCAATAGGAACTTATGGCGGAGCAATAAATGTTGATTTGTGCCTTGATGAATTAAATGTCTCTGATTTTGACGCAATAATTTTTGTTGGCGGCTGCGGCGCGGCAAAATATATTGAAAACGATAAATGCCATAACATTGCTCAAAAAGCAGTTTCTGAAAATAAAGTTTTAGGAGCGATTTGCAGCGCGCCCGCTATTTTGGCGCGAGCCGGAGTTTTGAAAAATAAAAAAGCTACGGCTTGGTCAAGTAATATAGATAAATCAATTATCAAAATTTTAAAAAAACAAGGGGCAAATTATCAGGACAATCCCGTGGTAATTGATGAAAAAATCATTACAGCCAATGGCCCCTCATGCGCTCGACAATTCGCCCAAACAATTATTGGGTTATTAAAATAATTTATGATTATTTTAGCCATTGAAACAAGTTGTGATGATACCTGCGTCGCGATATTGGAAATTAGAAACAAAAAATTGAAAATTTTGAGCAATATTATTTCTTCGCAAGTAAAACTGCATGCAAAATACGGAGGAATACATCCGGGTTTAGCCAAAAGGGAGCATGAGCGAAATTTGCCTCTGGTTTTAAAAAAAGCGTTAAGCAAGGCAAAAATGCCAAAAATTGATTTAATTGCGGTTACAGTTGGACCGGGATTAGAACCTTGTTTATGGACAGGAATAAATTTTGCCAAAGAATTAGCAAAAAAAATGAACTTGGCGATTATCCCTGTAAATCATATTGAAGCGCACATTTTCGCCAACTTTGTTGGCGAAAATTTTCAATTTTCAATTTTCAATTTTCAAAAATTTTTTCCGGCAATTTGTTTAGTGGTTTCCGGCGGACACACACAGCTTATTATAATGAAAAAAATTGGCAAATATAAAATAATAGGCGAGACGCGAGACGACGCGGCTGGCGAGTGTTTTGACAAGACAGCCAGAATTTTAGGGCTTAGTTATCCCGGCGGACCAGCCATAGCGGCTGAAGCTAAAAAACTGCAAACTGCCTGTCTGCAAACTATATTACCTCGACCAATGATTTATCAAAAAAATTATGATTTTAGTTTTTCTGGTTTAAAAACAGCTGTTCTTTATAAAGTTAAATCTCAAATTTCAAACCTCAAATCTCAAAAATTCATTCAAGTATTTTCTTATGAAATCCAGCAAGCAATAATTGATGTTTTGATTAAAAAAACAATAAGAGCGACAAAAGATTATAAAGCAAAAACAATAATTTTAGGCGGCGGCGTAACGGCTAACGAAGAATTGCGAAAGCAATTTAAATCAAAAGCAGGAAAATTAAAAATTAATTTTTTTGCTCCAGCAAAAAAATTCTGTGTTGACAATGCGACAATGATTGGGATAACAGCTTATTTTCAATGGCTAAAAGAAAAAACAAAAAAAAGTAAAAAAATTAGTGCAAATGCAAATTTAAGAATATCTTAAAAAATCCATTTGAATTTTTTTATTTCAACACCACTTTTATTTTTTCAATAATTTCGTTTGGCGTAAAATGAGCCTTGACCAAATAATCAACCGCTCCCAGCTTTAGTCCCTTTTCTATGTCTTCTCTTTGCCCTAGATTAGAAAGAATAAATACCGGCACCTGCGCCAAACTTATGTCTTCTTTCATTCTGCGTAAAACCTCAAACCCATCCATGTTTGGCAAAATTAAATCCAGTAAAACCAAATCCGGTTTTGCCTCTTTCATTTTCTTTAAACCCTCTTCTCCATCAATAGCCTCAAATATCTCAAACTTTTCCTGAATGAGTTTTCTGACAATAAGTTCTCTTAAAAATTTATCATCTTCAATAATTAGTATTTTTGACATAAATTTAAATTTATTTAAACAAAATTTAACCAATCTGCTTTTTAACTTTTTCAATAACTTCTTGGGGATCAAATTCGGTTTTTATCAACCAATCTTTTGCTCCCAATTCTTTGGCTCTGTCTATCTCAACAGGCTGGCCAGAATTAGAAATAATAATTATTGGGATATTTTTATAATCTTCTTCTTGTTGCAGTTCTTCCATTACTTCAAAACCTCCCTTTTCCGGCATAACAATATCAAGCAATATCAAATCAGGATTTATTTTTTTAATCTTTTCTAATCCCTCAACTCCGTTTTCAGCGATAGAAACCTCGTATCCCTCTATTTCTAACTTTCTTTTTAACATATCATATAATAATTCTTCGTCTTCAACAATTAAAATTTTTTTAGGCATATATGTTTTTTATTTTTTTGACCTTTATTTTTCCAATACTTTTTGTTTTATTTATTTTACTATTTTTTTTAAATAAAACAATGACTATTATCAACAAGGAAAAGCGCAATAAAAAGTGGTTCCATTATTTTCTTTTGATTCAAACCAAATTTTACCGTGAAGCGCCTCTATTATATTTTTAGCGATGAAAAGACCCAACCCCGTGCCTTCGGTTTCTTCCCTCATAGCATTTTCTCCTCTAAAAAACTTATTAAAAACTCTGTCTTGTTTTTCTATTGGAATTCCAATCCCCGTATCTGCAATAGAAATTAGAATTTGTTTCTGTTCCGTTAAATTCTCAATAGCAATTTTAACTTCACCGCCTGAATCCGTATAATTAACAGCATTATCTATTAAATTATGAAAAGCCAAAGAAATTTTTTCAACATCAAGTTTTATCTCTGGCAATTTTTCTTCAGGTTTTTGAAATTCAAATTTTAATCCTTTTTTCTGGGCTGTTTGTTCAAATAAAATAAAAACCTCTTCTAATACTTTAACTATATCCTGTTTTTGAAGTTTACAAAGAAATTTTCCTTCTTCAATCCTGGCGACATTTAAAAGATCATTGATTAACTTTATCATTCTTTCATTGCTTTGATAAGTTTTTTCTAAAATCCCCCTTTGCTCCCCATTAATTTTTCCCATATCTTCATCTAAAATCATTCTTAATGTCCACTTTATCGCGGAAAGAGGAGTTCTCAATTGATGAGCGGCAATGGAAACAAATTCTGTTTTTAGCCGTTCAATATTTTTTTCTCTTGTAACATTTCTTAATATAATCAGCTTCCCTTTATTTTCTCTTTCCTTGGTAAATACAGGAATAACAGAAACCTCTAAAATTAAATTTGTTTTTATTAACAGGATTTTTTGGTAGAATACTTTTATCTCTTCTCCTAAAATTTCTATTAATGGAATTAAAGAAAAATAATTTTTTAAATCCTTAATATTTTGCCCTATTAATCTTATTTTTTTCTCCTTTAAATGGAAAAGTTCTTGGACTTTAGAATTTATTGAAGAAATTTTATTTTCTTTGTCAAAAAATATAAGTCCTTCGGGAAAATTTTCAAAAATAGCTGAAGTTTTATTTTTTTCTGTCTCAGCAAGATTTCGGGCTTTTTCAACATCTTCCAATATATTCATCAAAGCAATTCTTGATTTTTCTAAAGTTATAGTTTTTTCCCGCAATTCCTCAAGCTCTTTTTCTCTTTTTTCCCGAAGTTCAGTCAAAACCAAATCTCTTCTTATTAACATTTTAGAAATACGATCCAATTCTTGAAATTCTTTTTCTCTTTTTAAAAATTTATCCATGACAATGACAATTTTTTTCCATTTATTCCCCCAATATCAACAAAACTATTGTTTCATTGTGAAATACCGACTGACATTCTTTTCCAAGTTTTCCTTCTAAAGGCGACTGCTCTCCATAAGTGTAAAATCCAATTAAAGGTATATTTTTCCCCAAAATATCTTGGACAGCTTCTATTTCTTCTCCAGCTCTTGCGCCTAAAAGTTTACGACGAGCTATGCAATTAAAAACAAAAACAGCTTTTGGATCGCCATTAATTTGGGAAAGAGCCATTTTGGCCGCTTCTTTAGCCGCAGCAATGGCTTTATCCTGATCTCCTAACATTAAACGAATTTCTGAACCTTCTGGAATTTCTGCGGCGCAAGTTATCTCTTTTTTTTCATTAGCAATAACCACATCTCGAAGTAAAAACTCCGAGCTTGCTTTTACGCTCATTCCCAAAGGATAAGTGTAAGCCATTTTGGCGATTGGTTCCTTGATTAATTCTTCCGCTTTTTTACCAAAATAATCTTCGTATATAGAGAGAGCGGGACGATTGTCAATCTCAATCAACCTTCCTCCTTTTGCTTTAGTTACTTTCATTGGCAATCCAATCGGTTCCCAGCCATGTTTAACTCCTATTCCAAAAGAAAACTTGCCAGAAAGCCCAACGCCCACCATAGAGTTAGTAAAAACTTGATCATTATAATACTGATAAGTTTTTTGAAAAAGAAAATCATCTCCAGCCGAACCGCCAATAATAGGAAAGTTTTTGCCAAAAATTTCTTGAACCCCTCTTACTGCCGCCGCGCCATTTTCAGCCAAACCATCTAAAAACATCATAAACAAAGAAACATCTTGTTTGGCTTTTTCCTTTATCTTTTTAGCCACAATTTCTCCTGTTTTTTGAGAATCTTTATCCGTTCCCTCGTTAATTCCAATTGTAAAA
>PFMI01000037.1 GCA_002785165.1 bacterium (Candidatus Gribaldobacteria) CG_4_10_14_0_8_um_filter_33_9 | reverse complement strand
TTTGCCGCAATCTTTAAATAAAATAAAATTTTTTCTTTTTCAATACGGATTTATTATTTTTCTTTTTTTTATTTTCTATTTTTTCCAATACTTAACACCTATCATAGAGTTTGCCTTTTTTCTAATTACAGGTCATATATTTTCTTAAACAAAAACGAAATGTGACACAGATAGAGAAAATTACAAAATTTTTAGAGCCTCTTTAATTTTTTTTTCGGTTTCAATAATTTCTTTGGGAATTTGAGAGAGGGCGTGATTAGCTTTTTGAGCGGAAAAGCCCAGGGAAATTAATGCCTCTATCGCAGGTTCTTGTTTTGAGCTCGTTGTTTTTCCTATTTCTTTAATTTTGCCGGTTATTTCTAAAATTATTTTTTGCATTCTTTTTTGTCCGATGCCTTTAATTTGTTGGTGAAAATTTTCGTCTTGTTTTTCAATCGCTTGTTTTAATTTTTCCAGAGATTCAAAAGAAGATAGAGTTAAAGCGGTTTTTGGTCCAATGCCTGAAATTTCATTTAAGATTTCAAAAAATTCCAATCCTTGTTTGTTTAAAAAACCAAAAAGCTCCAACCTTTCTCTGGTTAAGGAAAAAAAAGTAAAAATTTCTATTTTTTCTTTTTCTTTGATTTTTTCCAAATCTTTTCCCTGCAAAAAAACTTTGTATCCCACATCATTAACTTTCAGGACAATAAAACTTTTTCCTTTTGAAATAATCTCTCCATTTAAATAACTAATCATATATTTTTATTATAACAAAAACAAAAAAATAAAAAATGGGATTGACCTGAATTTTAAAGCAGAAATTTTTTTAGTTTTTTATTTCAAATATTTCGCTTTTGCTTTGTTGTGTTGTTCTAATGTTTTGCTGAAAATTGTTTCTCCTTCAAAAGTGGAGAGATAATACCAATACTCATTATCTTCGGGATAAATAGCGGCTAAAATGCTTTCCATCCCGGGGTTGCAAATGGGATTTTCCGGCAATCCTATTTTTTGATAAGTTTCTATAGCCACGTCAACTTGAAGAGGCATATCAATTTTGAGCCGTTTCCACAGAATTCCTGAAATCATTTTTTTGTCTTTAAAGGTTCGGACTTCTTTTTCAATTAAAGAAGCCATTGTTATTATTTCAAAAATTGTTTTATTCTGTTTTTTGATTTTTTCTCGTAAATCTGGTGTCAATTTTTTTTCAAAACCATCTCTCATTTTTTTATTCATTTCTTCTCCGCTAAACCCAAAAGCAAGTTGATAAGTGTCGGGAAATAAAAATCCTTGTAAATTTTCGCCGGGTAATTTTAATCCGATTTTTTCTTCAATTTGAAGAATTGTAAATCCTTCAGGTATTGTTATTTTTATTTTTGCTGTTTCTCCTAAAACGATTTTTTTAACAATTTTCGGGATATTCATTGAGGAATTTAAAAAATAATAGCCGGCTTGAACTTTGTTATATTTTCCCGTTAAAATTAAATAAGAAGTAAAAATAAATTTATTTTTGACGAGTCCTTGCTTTTCTAAATTCTCGGCAATTTGGAAAGGGCTTTTTCCTTTTTCAATTTTAAAAACCTTTTCTGTAAAACCTTTATCAACCGGCAAATAAAGAAAGTAAAAAAAATAAAATATTAAAAAAAATAGAAAAAGAAAAATGGCTATTGATCTTGATTTTTTTTTGAAAAGAAACATCATTTATTTTTCTATTAAAGGAACAAAAGCAAAACCGGGAAATTCTATTTGTTCAAATTCGGTTTCATTTTTTTTAATAAAGAGCCAGATGGAAGAACCAATAGGAGCAACAATTTTACCGCCTATTTTTAATTGTTTTTTCCATGTCTCTGGAAGTTTTTTTGCCTCGGCTGAACATAAAATTTTGTCATAAGGAGCTTCTTCTATATAGCCCTTTGAGCCATCTCCGCAAATAAATTTTGCTATTCCTCTTTTTATATAATTATATTTTGCCGTATTTCTTTCGCCAAATTCTTTTAAATCAGGAATCGCTTCAATGGCAATTACTTGTCCATTTATTTTTGATTTTAATTTTTCTCCACTCACTATATGAGCGAGAAGAGCGCTGGTCCACCCCGAGCCCGAGCCAACATCTAAAATTTTATCTCCTAATTGCGGCTGTAATTGCTCCAGCATAAAAGCCACGGTTAATGGCTGGGAAATTGTTTGTCCGCAACCAATAGACAAGGCCTGATTTAATTCAGACAAACTCTTATTATTGTTAGACATAAAATCAGTTCTTTTAATTTTTCTAAAAGCGTCAATAATTCTTGGCGTTTTCAACCAGCCCTGTTCAATTAAATTATCAATTAACATAAATTAAACTTTAAAAAATATCAAAATCCTATTTGCAACTCATATAAATGGCGGTAAACTCCGTTTTTAATTTTTATTAAGTCATCGTGTCTGCCTTGCTCAACAATTTTTCCCTTATCCAATACTAAAATTTTATCCGCCTTTTTAACTGTGCTTAAGCGATGAGCAATGATAATCGTTGTTCTATTCTCCATTAATTTTTCCAAACTCTCTGTGATATATTTTTCTGATTTAGCGTCTAACGCTGAAGTTGGCTCGTCTAAAATTAAAATTTTAGGGTCTCGCAAGATTGCCCGTGCAATAGCTATTCTTTGTTTTTGACCAGAAGACAATTTAATTCCTCGTTCTCCAACTACTTGTTCATATTTTTTAGGAAATCTTTCAATAAACTCGGAACAATGAGCCAATTTTGCCGCTTCAACAATTTTTTCATCTTTAGCTGAAAAACTGCCGTATTTAATATTATTTTTAATTGTATCATTAAACAAAACTATTTCCTGCGGAACAACAGCGATTTTTGAGCGTAAAAATTTTAAATGAAGATTTTTAATATTATGGCCATCAATTAAAATTTTTCCTTTTTGAGAAAAATAATATCCGTCGATCAAGTCAATGATTGTTGTTTTGCCCATTCCCGACTCGCCAACCAAAGCCACTTTTTCACCTTGATTTATTTCAAAATTGACTTTTTCAAGAATTTTCTGATGTTTTTTCTTATAAACAAATTCCACTTTATCAAAAATAATCTCGCCTTTAATGTCCGAAAGCAAAACCGCATTTTCTGGGATGTATTCTTCTGGCGCTAATTTTAAAATCTTTTCCGCTCTTTCAATCGCAATCAAGCTATTTTGAATTGTTTGCCAATTTTGAGCCAACATCTTAAAAGGATTAAAAAACATTGCCGTGTATCCGCTAAACATTATTAATTCGCCAATCGTCATTTCCCCTTTAAAAATAAAAAAGATTGAAAAAGAAAAAATTAAAAGCTGGGTAAAAGTTATTATTAGCCGCTGAGAAAAAGTTATTCCTCTCCAAATTTTGCTAAATTCTTGCCAGAATTTAGCCCCTTTAATCCGAAAATTTTTAAAAAGATTTTTTCTTTCGTAATTTTCAGCTGTGGATTGTTTTACTAATTGAATATTTAGAAGAAGATCAAGCGCATGGCCAAAAGCTTGATTATATGCTTTATGCCCTTTTAATTGAATTTCAGCTAATTGCGAGGCTTTTTGAGATAAAATTAAAACATAAATTATTATTCCAACCATTAATGCTAATGATAAAATCGGTTGAATAAAAAATGTTATTATCAATCCAATGATAATACTTAAAAATGGAGATGTGGATTGAAGAATAACCGAATGAATAATATCTTCCAGCGATTTTGCCGCTTTGGAAAAGCGATCTTCAATATCACCCATTTTTTGTCCCTTGCAAAAAGAGATTGGCAGTTCTAAAATTTTAGAAAAAGCCCTTACAAGATAATCTGAAAAAACAATTTCGCTAAGACAAACGCGCCCTATCCCGCTTCTCCAATCAACAATGTCAGCTATTAATTTAATAATTACCCAAATAATTATGAAAAATAGCCAAGCAGAAATTTGCGTTGTAAAAATAAAAATCTTTGACGGCTCTAAAATGGCGTCAAAAAATTTGCCGACCAAATACGGTATCACGCCATTTGCAATAGCTGAAATCAAACCCAAGATGCTCAAGACAATTAAATCTTGCTTATACTTTTTAAGATATTTTCCGATTATTTTTAATCTTTTAATGGTATTTTCTTTTTTTACAAATATCATTATTTTTCCCCTAAACACTGCCGACAGTTGACGGATATCCCTTCATTAAAAACCAAACAGCCAGCAAGAATAAAACTATTACAAAAATAATATCGCAAATTTTACTTAGGCTCATATTATTAATTTTATTATGTGGCGGGTCTGTCAGGAGTCGAACCTGAAACCTTCGGTTTTGGAGACCGACGCTCTGCCAGTTGAACTACAGACCCTGTCTGCCAACAAGTAGGAAAGCAGGACTAAAACTTTATTTTTTAATCTCTTTGTGCAAAATGTGCTTTGCGCAAAATTTGCAAAACTTTTTTAGTCCTAATTTGCCCTCCATATTTTTTGATTTATGGGCGTAATAATTAATGCTTTTGCATTCGCTGCAAAGAAGTTTGATAAATGGTTTTCTTTTTTTGATTTTAGCCATATTTTTAATTTAAAAATTATAAAATATTTTGAATCAAGCCGAGGATGAGAATTGAACCCATGACCTCTTTCTTACCAAGAAAGCGTTCTGCCACTGAACTACCCCGGCGTTTTATTGCATTCAATCTAAAATAATCGCTTCGCTTTTAATTATTTTATCACAAGATAATTATTTTTCAATCCATTGCGCTTGACGGGCACATTGGTAACACTTTATGATGAAGGAAATGAAATTCTGCGGGCGTTTGATAATCAAGAGTTTGATGGGGTCTGTTAAAGTTAAATTCTATTAACCATTCTGGCACAGACGAAAATCTCTGCGTTACAAAAAGCTACGATCGTAGCTTTTTGTATTTGAAGATATTTTTTTATTTTGATTCAATTAATTTTTCAACTTTTTTATCTCCAATCTGTTATAATTATATTTTTTAAATTCATTCCAGTATTTTTTTCATAATCGTATATTCCAACGCCGAAATAATCACCGTTCTTTTTCGCCATTTTTTTATCTCTTCTCTGGAATGCTTTTTTCCAAAATCTCTCCAAACTAATTTGTTCGCCAAAGAATTAAAAAGGATAAATTCTTCATTTACCTACGAGGCCGGGTCTCGTAGGTATCTCATTTTTTGTAAAAAGATAGATTGAATTTTTCATCTGATAAATATTTTCGTAAATCAAATTTAATTAAATTATACCCATCTGTTTTTTGGGTGAAAAATAAAAGATTGGATAAGCGGGAAATTTTAATCGATAAATATATATAAATTATTATAACAGGCCGGAAGAAAATTGTGAATTCAATGTGCATGGGTATACAAATCAAGATGGAACAAATGAAGAACGACTGAGCAAGGAATTCATTGAGTAAATCAT
>PFMI01000044.1 GCA_002785165.1 bacterium (Candidatus Gribaldobacteria) CG_4_10_14_0_8_um_filter_33_9 | reverse complement strand
TAATTTCAGTAACAATCGCAGACGGAAAAATATCTTCCGGGGTTAAATCCAAAACCTGATGTTCAATTTTAATAACTTTTAAAATATCATAAATTAGCTCGCTCAAGCTTTTGGCGGAAATGGAAATTCGTTCAAGGTCTTCTTTTCTTTCAGCAAGAATTTTATCGCCAATTTCTTCTTTTAAGCATTCAATATACGCCCGGATATTTGTAATAGGGCTTTGAAGCTCGTGAATTGCCATGCGAAAAAAACTTTCCCGTATTTTATCTAATTCCTGGAGTTCTTTGGATAATTTTAAATACTGGAAAAGCCGCGTATGATGAAAAACTAAAAACAAAACAAGAAAAATAGCGAGCATTGCCGCGATATAAGAAATTTGCGCAACCCGAGCAATCCAAAGGTCGGTATTTTTCAGAGAAAGTTTTAAACTAATTAAGGCAATTTTTTCTTTGTTTTCATTTTTGAGCAATTTTGCGGTTTTCCAAAACCGCTCTCCTTTGCTTCCAACCAAATGGGCAATGTCTTGTTCCTGATGCCAAGCCAAACTTATAGAAGGGTCGGAAATTTCTTTCGCTGTTTTTTCTTGTTCTTGCGAGGCAATAATTTTAAATTTGCCGTCTTGATAAGTTATTATTTGCAAGTCGCTTATTTCTGGAACTTGTTTTGAAATTTTATTAACTTGTTCCTGCAAAAATTCCGGGTCTGATATTTTCTCGGAAATAAATTCCCCTAAAATATTTTCTATGGACAAAGCCTTTTCTTGAGTGATAAAATCAATATTTTTTTCAAATGAGGTAATGACAAAAACAGTGTTTCCCCATAAAATCAAAGGTAAAAAAACAATCAAAAACAAGGAATATAAAATTGAGGGATTTTGCTTTATAAATCCAAAAATTCTTTTTAAAGAGTCAAACATATAAATTTTTTTGTTTGCTTTTGCTCCACAAATTAACTTTACTAAAATAAAAAAACAAAACAATCTTGACAAAAATTTATAATATGCTATATTGTCCATAACGGAGAAAATTTACAATAAAATAAGGAGGAAAGAAGATGAAAAGATTAGCGTTGATAGCAGAAATTGTGGGGATAGCCATAATTGGTTTTGCCCCTCTAAGTTTTGGGGGAGTATTGGGCGGAACAACCGGAATGGGCGTTTATTTTCAAAGTTCGCCATACGAAAATGTGAGTGTATCTGGGATAAGCGCAAAGCACTGGTTTCGCTCTGGAACCGGCATTCAGGTTATTTACAATAATAATCATAACAAATACGCTTACAATGATTCTTATAGTAATAGCAGCGGGTCCCGTGAAATTAGTTCTCTTAAAATAAGAGTATTAAGAAAAAGTTCCGTTGCTTACATTGGAGGAGGATATGTGAGAGAGAGACACAAAAATGAATACGAATATACATATTCAAATCCACCATCACCAGGACTTGGAAGCTTGGCTAGAGGTGGAGGATGTTACTCCGGTTTCGGCTCCGCAAAACTGAACAAAATCCAAGCATTAATAGGGACAGAATACTGTCCTATTGAATGGGTTGGATTTTCCGGGGAATTAGGTATTAATTATACCTATTCCTTGGAGCGCAAAAACGCGTATGTCCCTGAAGATAAAAGCGTTTTCGCGGAAGTAGGAGTCCATCTCTACTTCTAATCCGATCCGATAATCCGATTAACAAGCATCCGAGCCCTTGTCTCCGTGGGGCTTTGGATGCAAAATGCCTTGTCATCTGACAAGGCATTTTTTGTATTTTTCTTGCATTCTTAATTTTAATTCACAATTTTTAATTGCTGATTGCTGATTATAAATTTTATCTGCTTGATTAAAAATTATCCACAATTTGTTATTTAACAAATAAATTCAGTTTAACTAAAATTAAAATAGATTTAATTTTAGTTAAACTATTATGGAAAAATTAATAGAATGAGATTTGTTTCAAAAAATCATTTCTTGGCTTAAAGAAAAAGAGATATTCATAATTCTTGGACCAAGACAATCGGGGAAAACCACTTTGTTTTCTATGATTCAAGAATATCTTCTTCAAAAGAAAAAAGTGAAATATAATTCAATATTTTCTTTTTCTTTTGAAGATTTAGAAACAAGAAGGCAATTTAATCAAAATCCAAAAGAATTTGTTGAATCAAGAATTAAAGATAAAAAAGGACGACTCTGGTGGTTTTTAGACGAGTATCATTGGATAAAGCAAGGGGGTCAGAAATTAAAATTTCTTTATGATTTTTATCCTCAAATAAAATTTTTTATCACCGGCTCTTCTTCGTTAGAGATTACTTTTAAAACTGGTAAATACTTGGTTGGTCGAAGTTTGTATTTCCATCTTTTTCCTTTAAGTTTTTCCGAGTTTTTAAAATTTAAAGATCCTATTATTTTTAATTCTTACAATAAATCCCGCAATTTTCTTTGGAATTTTATTTTAGGAAAAAAGAAAATTCCTTTATTGGAAAATTCTATTTACGAAGAAAATTTTTATAAATTTTTTGAAGAATATTTAACTTTTGGCGGTTATCCAGAAATAATTAAAAAGAAAAACAAGGAGCTTAAAAAAGCGGTTTTAAATTCAATAATCAACACCTATTTAGAAAGAGAAATAAGAGAACTTCTTTTAATAGAAGATCTTGATTCTTATAGAAAGCTGCTTCAGCTTTTTTCCTCTCAAGTTGGACAAATTACAAATTATAATCAACTCTCTTCTGACAGCTCGCTTTATTTTAAATTAGTTAAAAAACATCTCAATATTTTAGAAGAAACCTTTGTCATAAAAAGAGTTTATCTTTTTTTTAAAAATTTTTCCAGCGAAATTCGCAAAAACCCAAAAATATATTTTTATGACACCGGAATAAGAAATAGTTTAATTGAAAACTTTGGAAATTTATTTTTAAGGACTGACAAAGGGGGTCTGGTTGAAAATTTTATTTTTCAAGAATTTCAAAAACAAAATAAAGTTTTGGAAAAATAAAAATTAAAAATACTCAAATCTTATTTGCGCTGGCTTGGTATATTTAACAAAACTTAATTTTTAATTTAAAATCAAATTTTTGTTTTCTTTTTTTTAGCGGACTCAAATTAATCAATTTTTCTTTTTCTGCGATTTAGAATATCAATAATAATCAAAGATAAAATCAAAGATACGACAACAATGCTTGCAATCAAAAGAGTATAGACACCATAAAGCCGTTCTGCAGGGGAAGCCGTATCCTCGGGGAAAACAGGCGGGACAATAGCGGCAACCGCCACAGGGGTTTTGAGAAAGTTAAATACTTCAGACCTTTCTTTTATTTTGCCCTCATTGTTTGTGATAGCCACATAAACCCGATGGACCCCTTCGGTTAATGGCTTATCTAAAATATAAACAAAATTTCCTTGCGCGTCTACTTTAGTAGTTAAAACCAACGGTTCAGAATAAAGATAAATCGTTACAAAACTATTTGGGATTCCTTTGCCTTCAATTTTTATTTTTTTTTCTTTGGGAGAGATATCAATCATTTCCACTTTCTTTATTTGATAATTTTCACTAATACGCGCTTTGCTTTTTTCTGGTAATTCATAAATTACCTTGTCAGCTGGCGAAGAATTCAAAGGATCAAACCCGCCTTCTATTTCAATTCCATCCAAATAACCATCGCCATCGCTGTCAGGATTAAAAGGGTCTGTGCCTATTTTGATTTCTTCTTCATCAGAGATCCCATCATTGTCAGAGTCCTTAGCCACGCCAATTTGCGCTTCTTGTTTAGCTGTTTCTTTTTCTAAAACAATTTTTTCTATTTTTTCCAATTGTTCTTCTACCTTATTTTGAGTGTCTTGGAGTTTTTCTTGAACAATATTTTCCGTTTCAAGTTTTTCTTTGATTGATATTCCTGCTGTTTCAATGGCTGTTTCTGCTGTTTTACTTAATATATTTTTTATTTGTTTTTTTATTTGCTCCTTTCCCGTTCTTATGCCGCTCAATTTTTCAGAAAACAACTTAATTTCTTTATCCATTGTTCTTAACATTTCTTCTTTTTCTTTTATATTTTTTTCTTTATCTTCCTTTACGGAACTAAATACTTCTAAAAATAAATCCTTTGGTTTATTTTTAGAAATTTCCTCATATTCTTTTTGGAGCAGGTCTATTGTGTTTTTAATTTTTTCCTTTTCATTTTCTTTCTTTTTCAAATCAATTCCTTTTATAATTTCTTCTTGGTTTTTTTTCACGAATTCTTCTATTTTGTCGGGTATTTTTTCATTTTCTATTTTTTTATAATTCTGCGCAATTATTTCTTTAGTCGGCTCTTGCCCGGAAATAATTTTAGGCATTTCTGCGACAAGCGCCTTGGTCGCTTCTAAAACTATTTTTGTTGTCTCATTTTCGTTTTCTTTTATTTCTTTTTCTTGATTCGCAATTTTTGCTTTTTCTTGTTTTAAGCTCTTTTTAATTTCTTCCTGCTTTGCAATTTCTTTTTTTTGTTCATTCTTTATTTCTATTAATATTTCTTTTTCATGTTTTTTGTCTTGGCTTGTAATTTCAGCTTTTAAATAATAATCGCCATTGGGAACGCTTTCGCTATTAAGAGGAAACGTCCATGTGTTGCCTTCTGTCTTAATTCCTGCGCCAAGATAAACAGGAGTTAAAGATTGTGGTTTGTTAATATAAAATTCAACCTGATTGGCTTCTTTTGCTTCAATTTTAATTATTTCTTGTTTTTGCAAAGTTTGCTTTTGTTTTTGTTCGGGAAAAATAAACTTTGATTCCGGCTTAATTTCATCAAACGAATTTGCTTTGTTATAAAATATAACAAAAGAAAAAAAAGCGAAAAAAGAAACTAACAAAATTAAGACAGCTAATTTTTTAAATGTGTTTTTCATATTTTTGTTTTTTTGTTTTTTTATTTAATAATAATTATACACCTTTAACAAATAATTATACACCTTTAATAAAATAATTGCTATAATAAAGAAAGTTTATCTATGAAACTTTATCAAAAAAAAATTTTAATATTGCATGGCTGGGGGTCTTGCGCTAAAAACTGGACCAAAGTAAAAGAACTTTTAGAAAAAAAAGGTTTGGAAGTTTTTGCGCCGGATTTGCCGGGCTTTGGAAAATGTCCTTTGCCAACAAAACCATGGTCAATAGACGATTATGTTGAATGGATAAAAAACTTTTGTTCCCTTTTTGCGGAGGTCGGTTTTGCGGAGGTCGGACCTCCGCAAACTAAATTTTATTTATTGGGTCATTCTTTTGGCGGTCGGATTGCCATAAAATTCGCGATAAAATATCCTGAAAAACTAAAGAGTTT
>PFMI01000016.1:5421-5597 GCA_002785165.1 bacterium (Candidatus Gribaldobacteria) CG_4_10_14_0_8_um_filter_33_9 | reverse complement strand
TGATTGTTATGGTGACAATGGTTCTGGTCAAGCTGCTGATTATACAACAGGAGACGCTGTGGGAGTTGCTGCAGGACGGTACCATACTTGTGTACTAAAATCTAATGGAAATGTTGATTGTTATGGTTATAATTATGATGGTCAGGCTGCTGATTATACAACAGGAGATGCTGTGG
>PFMI01000016.1:4845-5178 GCA_002785165.1 bacterium (Candidatus Gribaldobacteria) CG_4_10_14_0_8_um_filter_33_9 | reverse complement strand
GGTACCATACTTGTGTGCTAAAATCTAATGGAAATGTTGATTGTTATGGTTACAATTATTATGGTCAGGCTGCTGATTATACAACAGGAGACGCTGTGGGAGTTGCTGCAGGAGGGCACCATACTTGCGTACTAAAATCTAATGGAAATGTTGATTGTTATGGTTATAATGTTTATGGTCAGGCTGCTGATTATACAACAGGAGACGCTGTAGGAGTTGCCGCAGGATGGTACGATACTTGCGTGCTAAAATCTAATGGAAATGTTGATTGTTATGGTTACAATAGTTCTGGTCAAGTTGCTGATCAATTTTTTGTTATGAACAATGGCAATG
>PFMI01000016.1:3895-4823 GCA_002785165.1 bacterium (Candidatus Gribaldobacteria) CG_4_10_14_0_8_um_filter_33_9 | reverse complement strand
GGGGAATATTTTAACCATTGTTCAGAATTCCGCCACCGACCCAATCGCTGACTCATGGACTACTTATTCCACTCCAGATTCAAAGATTGTCTTAGGGAAAGCTGACGAGGAAGTAATGAATTATCTGGAAGTTTTCAAGAATTTACCAGTTTACAAATGGAAAAGAAGTGAAAACGAACAAGAAAGGTTAAGTGTTTTAGCGGTAAAGGAGACGCCTTCAGAAATCTTAGCCTATGATGCCAAAGGCAATATTCAAGGAATTGACCTCGGCGGCTATACTGGCTTTTTGCACGAAGTAATGAAGGGTCAACAAAAAGAGATTGAGGAACTAAAGCTTGCTATCAATGGAAACGGCAATTTAACTCAAAATGGACAAGAGATTAATAACTCGCAATCCGTTAACTCGTTAATTGAAACAATTAAACAGTTATTAAATAATCTCGGACTTGCCGTTGAAAACGGAATCGCGAGAGTTAAAGAATTATGGGCTGAAAAAATTACTGCTAAAAAATTGTGTATTGAAGGCGATGATGGCGAAACCATCTGTGTTGATAAAAACCAACTAAAAGATTTGCTCCAGAAAAATGGCATTGAATCAACCGCTTCGGCGCCAAGCGAATCTCCTTTGCTTGCGCCAGATTCAACTTCCACTCCCTCTGTTGAATAAAACCGAATAAAACGATGCGGCAAAATTTTGTTAAAATTAAAAATTTAGTTTTCTTCGCAACTTTTTTTATTGTTGTTGTTTTTGCTTTTCCTGTTTTTGCTTCGTCGACAGATGGAACGATAGATAGCGTATATAAATATGCCTGGTCCGAAAACATCGGCTGGATTAATTTTGGCGCAAGCAACGGGAATGTTCATATCACTGACTCTGCTTTGACCGGATATGCATGGAACGAAAATTACGGCTGGATAAATTTAAATT
>PFMI01000016.1:0-3871 GCA_002785165.1 bacterium (Candidatus Gribaldobacteria) CG_4_10_14_0_8_um_filter_33_9 | reverse complement strand
ATGGCAATGGCAATTTATCCGGCAGCGCCTGGTCAGAAGGATTGGGTTGGATAAATTTTTCCGGAGTAACAATAAATAACAGCGGAGAATTTTTAGGTTACGCTGCCATTGCGATAGATAACAGTAAAATTAGTTTTAATTGCGCGAATACCGCTTCCTGCGGCGCGTCAGATTTTAAGGTTAAAACCGATTGGCGGCCAGCCAGCAGCAGAGGCGGCAGCGGCGAAGGTGGCGGCTTGCCGATAGAAGCGTTTAATCCGCCAACAGCGCCAGAAGGAGGATTTAAAATTTTAATAAACAATGACATCGCAGAAACTAATTCTAAAAAAGTTACCTTGACTTTAAAGGGCGGGTCAAATACCGCAGTTGTCTGGATTTCCGAAAATTCTCAATTTCCAGAAGGTTTCCAATTGCCGTATAATCCTTCTTTTCCACAGGCCATTGTTTCTTTTATTTTGTCTGATAACGAAGGCGTTAAAATTGTCTACGCCAAATTTTGCACCCGATGGGGGCAATGCTCAAAACCAGAAATTGTTTTTGATAGCATCATTTACAAAGAAGAAAAATTAATTACTGAATTTTTGCCTTCAAAAGCAGAACAATTAGTTGAGAAATCTAAAAATCCATTTATTGAAAAAGCGTCAGAGATTCTAAAACCATTAGTGCCTGAATTTTTAAAGTCTAAGCCGCAGGAAATTAAATTGCCCGAAGTTCCCATTGAAACGGAAAAAGACAGCGGCAGAATTGGAGTTCATACTGATACTAAATTAAAAACCGAATACAGATGGTTGGAAATTGTAGATTGGAAAATAATCCTCTTAATTTTAATTATTATCTTGTTGTTATTATTCCTTAGAATAATTAAAATTAAAATAGATAAGCCGAATAAAAAATATTAGTATAATTTGTATCATTAAAATATATTCGCATATTAGTATTTTATTTATGTATAATCACAAACAAATTGAAAAAAAGTGGCAGAAAATTTGGGAAGAACATCCTGAACTTTATCGCGCTGATGACAAGAGCAAATCCGAGAAAAAATATATTTTAGATATGTTTCCATATCCTTCTGGCGATGGATTGCATACAGGGCATGTTGAAAGTTATACCGCGACTGATATAATTTCCCGATATTCGCGAATGAAAGGTTTTAATGTTTTGCATCCGCAGGGTTGGGATGCTTTTGGTTTGCCTGCTGAAAATTACGCTATTAAAACTAAAATTCATCCAGCGATAACTACAAAAAAAGCCATTGCTAATTTTAAAGAGCAAATGAAAATGATGGGCTTTTCTTATGACTGGCCGCGAGAAGTTAATTCTTCAGATTCTGATTATTATAAATGGACGCAGTGGTTTTTTTTATTGCTTTATAAAAATGGCTTAGCTTATAAAAAAAAGGGTAAAGTAAATTGGTGCGACAGTTGTAAAACAGTGTTGGCTAATGAGCAGGCCGAGAATGGAATTTGCGAGCGTTGTAAAAATCCAGTTGAACAAAAAGATTTAGAACAATGGTTTTTTAAGATTACGGATTTTATAGAGGATAATGAACAGACGTCTGGCTTGCTTTCGGGTTTAGATAAAGTTGATTGGCCAGAATCAACTAAAATGGCGCAGAGAAATTGGATTGGAAAGAGTGAGGGAACCACAATAAAATTTTCAATTTTCAATTTTCAATTTTCAAACAAATTTAAAAATTCAAATGTTCAAAACTATATAGAAGTCTTTACTACAAGAGTAGATACTATTTTTGGTTGCACTTATGTTGTGGTGGCTCCAGAATATAAACTAATTCAAGAATTAAAAGATCAGGTAAAAAATTGGCTGGAAGTTGAAAATTATATTGAGAAGGCGAAAAAGAAAACTGATTTGCAAAGAATGGAAACTAAAGAAAAAACTGGCGTGAAGCTGGAAGGAATAGAAGCGGTTAATCCATTTAATAATGAAACTATTCCAGTTTTTGTTGCTGATTATGTTTTAGGTCATTATGGCACAGGCGCGGTAATGGCTGTGCCAGCTCATGATGAAAGGGATTATGAGTTTGCGAAAAAATATGATTTGCCTGTTAAAGAGGCGGTAGCTCCTTATTTAAAAGATAATCCTAGACAGGATAAAAATACAGAAAAAAGAAATGTTGTTACAGCAATTGTGAAAAATCCTAAAAATAACAATTATCTATGTTTAGATTGGAAAACAACAGAATGGAAATCTTTTCCTGCCGGCGGGATAGAGAAAGATGATTTAATTACAGCAGCTAAGCGCGAGATAGAAGAGGAGACAGGATATAAAAACATTAAATTTATTAAGCAAATTGGCGATTCTGTATTTGCTGAATTTTACAGACCGCATAAAGATTCAAATGTCTACGCGCATTTTAAATATCTATTATTTGAATTAGAAAATGAAGAAATGGCAGAGGTTTCCCAAAAGGAAAAAAATCAGCATGAGGTTGTTTGGATAGAAGAAAATAAAGTAGATTTTTTTATAAATGTTTGGAATCAAAAATTGATTTGGAAAAAATATAGACAAGGAGGTTTTGCTTATTGTGAAGATGGAATTTTAATAAATTCAGCAGAATATAACGGTTTGACATCAGAACAAGCGCGTCAACAATTGATTGAATGGTTGGAAAAAGAAAAAATTGGGCAAAAGAAAACAAATTATAAACTTCGCGATTGGTTGGTGTCGCGTCAACGTTATTGGGGCGCGCCGATTCCGATAATTTATTGCGATGTATGTGGCGAAGTTCCTGTTTCAGAAAAAAATCTGCCTGTTGAACTGCCAACTGATGTTGATTTTATGCCGACAGGAGAATCTCCATTGGTTAATTCTAAAAAATTTCAAAATGTTAAATGTCCAAAATGCGGTTTATCAGCGAAAAGAGAAGCTGATACAATGGATACTTTTGTTTGCTCGTCATGGTATTATTTGCGCTATAGCGATCCAAAAAATAAAAAAGAATTTGCCAGCAAGAAAAAATTAGAAAAATGGCTGCCAGTTGATTTGTATGTTGGCGGGGCAGAACATACAGTGCTTCATCTTTTATACGCAAGATTTTTTACTAAAGTTTTGCATAATTTAGGTTATATTGATTTTGACGAGCCTTTTATAAAATTGCGGCATCAGGGAATTATTTTAGCCGAAGACGGACGCAAAATGAGCAAATCTTTTGGCAATGTGGTTAATCCTGATGATGTTGTAAAACAATACGGAGCTGACGCTTTGCGTTTATTTGAAATGTTTATGGGACCATTGGAAGACGCAAAGCAATGGAACACCAAAGGAATAATCGGAGTTGTCAGGTTTTTGGAAAGAGTTTATAAATTAATATCGCGAATTAGCCACGAATCAAAAATAAATAAACTTGAATCTAATGGCAATGAATTAAATATTCTATTGCATAAGACTATAAAAAAAGTCGGGAAGGATATTGAGGCGTTAAAATTTAACACAGCAATCAGCGCTTTAATGATTTTGTTGAACGAAATGGAAAAACAGCCCTGCAAACCGCAAACTGCAAACTGCAAGTTTTTTTTAAAACTTCTTGCGCCGTTTGCGCCTTATTTGGCTGAAGAATTATGGTCGCAATTAGGGAACAAAGAGTCTATTTTTAAACAGTCGTGGCCAGAATACGATTCAGAGTTAATCAGAGAAAAAAAGGTTATTTTGGTTGTTCAAATTAATGGTAAAGTTCGGGATAAAATAGAAGTTGACGCAGATATTTCCGAGAAAGAGGCCAAGGAGGTTATTTTATTTCAAAAAAAAATTCAAGAATGGCTTCAAAAAAAAGAAATCAAAAAAATGGTTTTTGTGCCGGGAAAACTTATAAATATAGTCATTAAATAACGCTACGTTGCAGTGTAATATTTTT
>PFMI01000014.1 GCA_002785165.1 bacterium (Candidatus Gribaldobacteria) CG_4_10_14_0_8_um_filter_33_9 | reverse complement strand
AACCACCACCGCGCCATCTAAAACACGGAGCGATCTCTGTACCTCGGCTGTAAAATCAATGTGCCCGGGCGTATCAATTATATTTATTTGATGCTCGTTAATTTTATCTTGAAAAAAATCTCTAGGCGTCCAATATAAAGTAGTAGCCGCGGAAGTAATGGTAATTCCTCTTTCTCTTTCTTGGACCATCCAATCCATAATCGCCGCGCCATCGTGCACTTCTCCAAGTTTATGACTAACTCCGGTATAAAAAAGAATCCGTTCGCTAACCGTAGTTTTGCCGGCATCAATGTGGGCAATAATACCTATATTACGCATTTTTTCTATGGGATATTGTCTCATAAAACTTTTTTTTAAAAAAATAAAATTGACTCTAATTTTTTTATACATTATCCCATTCTTTTTGGGAAATTTCTGCTTGCTTAATAATTTCGCTGACAAGGTATTTGGATATATCTCCACGATGAGAATTTGGAATAGAAAATATTTTTAAGCATATTTTACAAGTTCACGCCTATTAAACTGAATTTTAAAACCAGAAATTTTTTCATCAAATCGTATTTTCAATAACAACCAATCTTCTAAAACTTCTTGAAGTTCTTTTCTGCAGTCCTCTAAATTTTTGGCATTCGTCCAAACACCTTTTAATCCTGGAATTTCACCAAAATAACTTCCATCTTTAAGAAATTTATATCTTGCTGTTTTTAATTTTTTTCTATATATTCGCTTAACATATTTCTAATTATAATTTACCACTTTAAAAATTTTTGTCAAATCAAAATTTAAAAATAGTTTTAAATTTTGATTTTTGATTTACACTTTAATCTCTTTCCCGGTTTTTTTAATTTCCCAAACTAAAGGACTTTCATCAATAAAATCTTTAGGATGAAAACCAACTGGACTAATTATTTTTACTTTTTTGATTTTGCCAAATAAGCGAAAGAGCGATTAGCCGCCGCCATTTTTTCAACATTAATTCGTTTTTTTACCGCTTCGCCTTCACCCTTTGATGCCGCAATTATTTCCTGCGCTAATTTTTCATTCATGGGCTTACCCTTCTTTTTTCTGACAACGCTAATCAGCCACCTCATGGCTAAACCTGTTTTTCTGTCGCCTTTTACATCTACTGGAACTTGATATGTGGCGCCGCCCACTCTCCGCGGTCGCACCTCAACTAAAGGACCAATTTTATCTATTGCTTTTTTAAAAACCTCTAAACAATCTTCTTTGATATCTTTTTTAATTATGTCAAAAGCCTGATATATAATTTTACCAGCCAAAAATTTTCTTCCTCTTTTCATTATATAATTTATAAATTTAGCCAGCAAAACATCGTTGTAAACTGAATCTGGTTTAATTTTTTGCAATTGAAATTTTTTAGACATAATTGTTTATTTTTTCGCCTTCACCAACTTTGTTCCATATTTTGACCTGCCTTGCTTTCTCTCCGCCACCGCGCCTGCGTCTAAATGACCCCTTACCACATGATATCGCACCCCTGGCAAATCCCTGACTCTCCCTCCTCTAATCAAAATTACGGAATGAGGTTGCAAATTATGACCTTCACCCGGAATATAAGCAGTCACCTCCTTATCATTGCTTAATTTCACCCGAGCCACTTTTCTTAAAGCAGAATTTGGTTTTTTAGGCGTCATGGTAAAAACTTTAAGACAAATTCCTCTTTTAAAAGGCGAAGGATGCAAAGATGGTCTATTTTTTTTAGTATTAAAACTAAAAGTCAAAGCTTTCATTTTAACTTTTTTCATTTTTTCCTTTCTGGACTTTTTAATAAGTTGATGAATAGTAGGCATATAAATAAATTTACCAAAAAAAAGTTTCAATGTCAAATCCCTGTGTGCTTGCCAAGCACATCAATGTTTGGAGGTCGGGCCTCCAAACATAAAAAATGTCAATCTTGTTTGGAAATATTGGTAATGGTAAAGTGTAATTAATGGAAATTATCGTTGAAAATAAAAAAGCTTATTTTAATTATAAGGTTTTGGAAAGGTTCAAGGCAGGAATTGTTTTGCTCGGACAAGAGGTTAAATCGATTAAAAATAAAAGAATAAATTTGCAGGGCTCTTTTGTTGCGCTCAAAAATGGAGAAGTTTTTTTAATTGGCTCGTCTGTCCCGGCTTACCAGCCAAAAAATGCTCCAAGCGACTATAATCCACAAAAATCAAGAAAACTGCTTTTAAAAAAAGCGGAGATTAAACACTTAATTGGCAAAGCCAAACAAAAAGGCTTGACCATGGTACCGCTTATAGTGTATAATGAAAAAGGAAAAATAAAATTGGATTTTGGAATAGTTAAAGCGAAAAAAAAATACGACAAAAGAGAAAAAATTAAAAAAAGAGAAATTGAACGAGAAATTCATAGACAAACGCGGGGATGAAAGTTTTGACAAAGATTTGAATTGAAACAAGCAAGCCGAGCCCTGGAAGCTCGTTAAAAATCCAGAAAACAAAATAAGCGCAAACTTATTTATAAAACAACCTGCTTACGAATACGCTTTTGCGTAAATGCAAGCCATCTCTCTGTTAATTCTCAATAAACAGCAAGAGGTGTCATATTTTGAGATAAGCAATTGTTTCGCCTCAAATAATTGCTGAATCAAAGAGGCAAAGATGTTGAAATTTTTGTCTGTTCTTATTCCCACATCTTAAAACAAACAGACTAAGCTTGTAGAATTATTTTAAGAAAAATCTTTGGACGCGGGCTCGCCCCCGCCATCTCCACTTTCGACTCAGTTTTTACACAAATAAAAAATTGCAAAAAAGAATATACATCAACAATCAAATAAGAGCGAGCAAAGTGCGAATAATAGATTCCGACGGAAAACAAATTGGCATTTTTGATTTAAGTGAAGCTCTACAAAAAGCAAAAGAAAAAAATTTGGATTTGATTCAAATAACTGAAAAAGTGGAACCAGTAATTTGCAAGATATCGGATTATGGAAAATATATTTATAAAGAAAGAAAAAAAGAAAGACAAAAAAAACCAAAAAAAAGCGGAGAATTAAAAAACTTGCGTTTAACATTAAAAATATCCGAGCACGACTTGCTAACAAGAGCGAAAACAGCCGAGAGGTTTTTAAAAAAAGACCACAAAGTCAGAATAGAAATGTTGCTCAAGGGCAGGGAAAGAAAATTTTTTGACATTGCCAGAGAAAAAATTAAAAAGTTTTTAGAATTTTTAGCGCAATCTTCATCTTTTAAAGAAGAAAAAGAATTAAAAAGAGAAACCAAGGGATGGACAATAACAATAGCCAAAGTATGAAAACAAGAAAATCAATTATAAAACGTTTTAAAATTACCAAAACCGGCAAAATTTTAAGACGCGCCATAGGTCAAGATCACGCCAGAGCAAAAAAATCCGGCAATAAAATTCGCCAGATGAGAAAATGGATTCCCCTTCCTAAACCCTTGGTTAAAAAAATAAAAAAAATGGGGATAAAAAATTAAAACTTAAATAATTTAAATTTATGGTTCGAGTAAAAAGAGGCGTATCTGCCCTTAAACGAAAAAAAAATATATTGAAACATGCCAAAGGTTTTCGCTTGGGCAGAAAATCAAAATATTGTTTGGCAAAAGAGGCCTTAATGAAGGCGTGGACATACGCTTATCGAGACAGAAAAAATAAAAAAAGAGATTTTCGCCGGCTTTGGCAAATTCAAATTAACGCCGCGTGCCGACCGCAAGGATTATCTTATAGTAAATTTATCGCCTGTCTAAAAAAAGCCAAAATTGAATTAGACAGAAAAATTCTGTCTGAATTAGCCAAAATTCATCCTCAAATTTTTGAGAAAATTGTGGAAAAAGTAAAAGAATAATTTTTTCCACCAACTCAATACTTCATTTTATTGCCATAGCAAGAATTTAGAGTACTTCTAAAAAATCCATAAATAAATTATTAAAATAGTCCTAATAATATCCCAATCACTTTAAAATAATTCCAATTATTTTTTTATTTATTTTTCTAAACAAAATTTGTCTATTGCTTTTGGGATTGGCATAGGATATTTTCCAGTAAAACAACTATCGCAAAAGTCCTTTGCGCTTAAACTAAATTTTTCAACTGCTTGATACATTCCTTGTAAACTAAGATAGCTTAAAGTCGTTGCACCAATTTTTTTTCTAATTTTTTCCAAGGAAAGCTGTTTGGCAATCAGTTCTCCTTTATGGGTATCAATTCCAAAATAACAAGGGAATTTAATCGGCGGAGACGCTACCCTATAATGAACTTCTTTTGCTCCTTTTGAAAAAAGCATTCTTACTATTTTTTCCGAAGTAGTTCCCCGAACAATTGAATCGTCAATAACAATAATTCTCTTTCCTTTGCAACTGGGCACGGGATTGAGTTTAAGTTTCACTCCAAAATTTCTGATTCGTTGCTCCGGCTCAATAAAAGTTCGACCAATGTAATGATTTCTAATAAAAATTTGATCAAAAGGGATCCCGCTTTCTTGGCTAAAGCCAATAGCATGAGCGTTGCTTGAATCAGGAACCGCGCAAACAAGGTCTGCTGTTGTCAAATTTTCTTTAGCTAATTCTCGACCCAATTGTTTTCTAATAGAATCTGCTGGAATACCAAAAATTATACTGTCTGGTCTCGCAAAATATATATATTCAAAAATGCACTGAGCTTTTTTTTGACATTTATATTGACAATGAGGTAAAAAATAAGATTTAATTCCTTTTTTATTGATAACCAAAATTTCTCCTGGTTCAATTTCTCTTTGATATTTTGCCCCAATTAAGTCAAAAGCGCAGGACTCTGACGCTAAAACATAAGCTCCATTTAATCTTCCCAAACATAAAGGTTTAACACCTAACGGATCTCTAACAGCAATTAATTTTTCTTTGGTAAGAATTAAAATACTATAAGCTCCTTGAATTTTTCCAAGCGCTTCAATTAATTTTTCTAAAAAAGTTTCTTTTGAGGATCTAATAATAAGATGAAGAATTATTTCTGTGTCAACCGTAGTTTTAAAAATATTTCCATGATTTTCTAATTCTTTTCTTAATAAATGAGCATTAACTAAATTGCCGTTGTGGCAAACGGCTATTTGATCTTGCAAATGTTTTATTTCTATCGGCTGAACATTCTCCAGACAAGAATGGCCTATTGTTGAATATCTATTATGGCCAATGGCGGCATTGCCGCAAAGAAAATGTTTTATTTCTTTTTCCTCAAAAATATTTCCTACTTTTCCTACTCCTTTTTTTAGAAATAGGTTTTTGCCGTCAGAACTAACAATTCCAGCGCCTTCTTGCCCTCTGTGTTGTATTGCAAAAAGCATTAAGTAAGCTAAATTAGCCGCTTTTGGATGATTAAATATTCCTGTTACTCCGCACATTAAATTTATTATATCATAAACTTCAAACTTTGTCTTTCGCTTTCCAATTGGCAATGCCTTTTGGTTAAAATCCGAACTTTTTTTGACGAAAATCCGGACGCTGACTTTTGATAATTTTCGCTCGGGCGGGGCGGGAATTCATTTTCCCCACACCCCTTTTCCTTCCCGCCCCGCCCTCGCTTTCTTCCGCTTCTTTTTTCGCCGCCGCAATTTTTCGTGCCAGTGAAACTGGCGCGCCGCCAAATTCAAAAATCAATAAAAATTAATTTCGCTTATAGATTTATTTAATAATTCTTGTATCTTCCTTTCTAACAAAT
>PFMI01000017.1 GCA_002785165.1 bacterium (Candidatus Gribaldobacteria) CG_4_10_14_0_8_um_filter_33_9 | reverse complement strand
TAAAAAAATAGGGTGGGCTTTATAAAATTTGACACTATTTTTAAAAAAGAATATAATAAAAATATGACTAACGTTTTAAAAAATATAACCTTGCCAAAAACCTTGATTAAAAGAAAACAAGGGATAGCGATTTTAGCATTGGAAGAATATGAAAAATTTAAAGAAGACTTAGAGATGCTTTATTCAAAAAGATTAGCAGGCGAGATTGAAAAAGCCAGAAAGGAAAAAAAAACTATTTTGTTGGAAGAACTACTTAAAGAAAATGATCTTTTATGAAAATTGTTTTTAAAGAAAGCGCTGCTCGGCAAATAAAAAAATTAGATAGATCTATTAGGATAAGAATTTTAGAGAAACTTCAATTTTTTTTTACTCAATCAAACCCTCTTCAATTTGCCGAATTCTTAAAGGATTCTCGGTTTGGAAATTGGCGATTTCGAATCGGAGACTATAGAGTTTTTTTTTGATATTGAGAAAAATAAGATTATTATATTAAAAGTTGGACACAGAAGAGATATTTATCAATAAATGTTTCACAAATTTTTCCAAATTTTTGGCGATTCTAATAAAAGATATTTAAACAAGATTCAGCCTTTGGTTGATAGAATAAACACACTTGAACCTAAGTTTGAGATTTTTTCTGATATAGAACTTAAAAATAAAACTGAAGAATTTAAAAAACGGTTAAGAGGAAAAGAAACTTTAAACGATCTTTTGCCTGAAGCGTTTGCTTTGGTTAGGGAGGCGGCAAAAAGAAATTTAAATCAGCGGCATTTTGATGTTCAGCTAATCGGCGGGATAGTTCTTCATCATGGAAGAATAGCGGAAATGAAAACAGGCGAAGGTAAAACTTTGACCGCCACACTCCCTCTTTATCTAAACGCTTTAATCGGGAAAGGAGCTCACTTGGTGACGGTAAATGATTATTTAGCCAAAAGAGATGTGGTTTGGATGGGACAAATTTACCATGCAATAGGAATGTCAGTGGGTTGTATTGTCCATGACAACGCATATGTTTATGACACGGAATATCGAGAAAAATCTCAAAATTACAATTCAAATTTTAAAACTAATCAGCAAGACAAAGAACGGGATTTATTAGGAGGTTTTCATGTTGTGGAAGATTTTTTAAGGCCCTGTTTAAGAAAAGAGGCATATGGCGCTGATATTGTTTATGGCACTAATAATGAGTTTGGTTTTGATTATTTGAGAGATAATTTGGTTTATGATTTAAAAGAACAAATTCAAAGAGATTTTCATTTTGCCATTGTTGACGAGGTTGATTCTATTTTAATTGACGAGGCAAGAACTCCCTTGATTATTTCTCAGCCGGATTACGAGGCCTCAAAATTGTATAAAGAATTTTCCCGTATCGTGCCCCGCTTAAAAGCAGATATTGATTATACTGTTGATGAAAAAATGAAAACCGTTGTTTTAACTGAACAGGGAATTGAAAGGATTGAAAAAATTTTGGGAGTGGAAAATATTTATCAAGAAAAAGGAATTAAATTTTTGCGCAATTTAGAACAGGCATTGCGAGCTCAAGCTGTTAATCCCGCCACAAAACTTGCTCTATTTAGCCGAGACAGGGATTATATTGTCAAAAATAGAGAGGTCATAATTGTAGATGAATTTACCGGCCGGTTAATGCCGGGACGGCGTTGGTCAGGCGGATTACACCAAGCCATTGAGGCCAAAGAGGGCGTAGCAGTGCAGCCTGAATCCAAAACTTTGGCTACTATTACTTTTCAAAATTTATTCAGAATGTATGAGAAATTAGCGGGAATGACTGGCACGGCAGTCACTTCAGCGGAAGAATTTGAAAAGGTTTATCATCTTTTTGTGACAGAGGTTCCCACAAATAAATTTATAATTAGAAAGAATTTGCCGGACAGAATTTATAAAACCGAAAATGGAAAATTCAAAGCTATTATTGAAGAAGTTAAAAAAAGAAATAAAAAAGGACAACCAATTTTAATCGGCACAAATTCTATTGATAAGAATGAATATTTGGCAAAATTGCTTGATCAAGAAGGAATCAGGGTTCAAGTTTTAAACGCCAAACATCATCAGAAAGAAGGAGAAATTATCGCGCAAACAGGCAAAGAGGGCGCGGTTACGGTGGCGACCAATATGGCTGGTCGGGGAGTGGATATAATACTTGGCGGTAATCCGCCAGACTTTCAAGAAGCAAAGAGAGTAAAAGAGAATGGCGGACTGCATATTATTGGAGTCCAAAGGCACGAAGCCAGGAGAATTGATAATCAGTTGTCAGGGAGAGCGGGTCGGCAGGGAGATCCCGGTTCTTCTCAGTTTTTTGTTTCTTTGGAAGATGAACTTTTGCGGCTTTTTGGCGGAGACAAAATAAAAAATATAATGGAAATTTTGAAAATTCCCGAAGACCAGCCAATTGAGGCAAGTATTATTTCCGGCGTTATAGAAAGAGCGCAGGAAAAGATTGAAGGTTTAAATTTTGATCTTCGCAAGCATGTTTTAGAATATGATGATGTTATTGCCAAGCATAGAAATAAAATTTATTTTCAAAGGAAAGAGATTTTAAAAAAGAATTATTCAGAACTCAAAGAATTTGTTTTAAAAACCATTGAAAAAGAAATTAAAAAAATAATTGAAACGCATTTTGATAATGCAGGGAAAATTGATCACGGAGTAATTTTTGAAGAAATAAAAACCATTTTTCCCCTTAATGTTGATGTCTTTTCTAAATTAAAAAACCTGTCAGAGGCACAAGAGGTTTTAAATGAGCTTAATAAGATAGCGCAAGAGTTTTTTGAGTTTAAAGAAAAAAAAGATGGTCAAGAAAATATAGAAAAGATTTTGCGATTTGTTTGTTTAAAAACTTTGGATAGTTTTTGGATGGAACACTTGGATGAAATGGAGCACTTAAAAGACGCGGTACAGTTGCAAGGATATGGCGGGAAGGATCCTTTGGTGGAATACAAAACCGAAGGTCATAAGATTTTTCAACAGCTTCAATCTTTAATTGATTTTCAAATCGCTAGAACAGTTTTTAAAATGAGCATTAATTAAAAAATATGTCTAAAATCAAAAATTTAAAAAAAGCAAGTAGCCGTATCAAAAAAGCCATTAATAATAAAGAAAACATTATTCTTTTTAGCGACGCCGACTTAGATGGAGTTACTTCTTTAATAATTTTAGAGGAAACAATAAAAAATTTAGGAGGCAATATTTCTTCTCGTTATATTTTTAATAGAGGAAAAGAAGGGAATGGCTTATCAGAGAATGCTTTAAAATTTTTAAAAAAATACGCTCCGGGATTATTGATTTTAATGGATTGCGGCATAGGAAATTTTAAAGAAGTGGACTCAGCTCAAAAATTAGGATTTGAAGTCCTTATTATTGACCATCATTTAATATTAGGGAAAATTCCGCGAGCAGAGATTGTTATTGATCCAAAACAAAAAACTGACAAATATGCTTTTAAATTTTTAGCTGCTTGCGGTATTTGTTTTAAATTGAGTCAAGAACTTTTAAAAAATAAAAAATGTTTGTCTTTGGAACAAAGTTTGCTGGAATTAGCCGCCATAGGAACTTTGTCTGATAAAATGCCTTTAGAAGAGGATAATAAGACCTTAATTGAAGATGGTTTGGCTCATTTGCCTTTCACTTTGCGTCCTGGTTTGAAAGTTTTTTTTAAAATTTTTAACCTTGGAAAATATTTTGTAAATGAAATTGTCCAAAAAATTATTTCAATTTTGCAGCACACTGAAATGAAAAATCATTTGAATGAAAGCTACAAACTTTTAACTTCTGCTCATGATAAAGAAATTGAAAAAAAGGTTAAAAAACTTATAGAAAGATCTTTAAAACAATTGGAGCTTGTAAAAGAAATCGTTCAAAAAATAGAAAAAAAAGTTTCTTCTGATAGTGTATTTATTTTTGAAGGCGAGAAAGATGTCTCTATCGATTTTACCGGTTCAATCGCGTCAAGGCTTTTTGCCAAGTTTCAAAAACCTATTTTTATTTTTGCTGTTAAAAATAATATAATTCGCGGTTCGGCAAGAGCGCCAAAAGAAATAAATAGCGTAGAGGCTTTAAGTCATTGCTCTTTTTGTCTTAAGGATTACGGGGGACACGCGCCAGCTTCGGGTTTTTGTCTAAAAAAACAAAATCTGGGAAAATTTAAAATCTGCTTAGAAGAATATTTTTTAAATTTGGACGAATCTATTTGATAAAACTCCATATTCGCGCTGTTGTCTGGCTAATGCCGTATTTCTTTGCCAAAACAAAAGCAGACAAAGAACTTTCCTTAACGTAGCGTTATTTAACAAAATATTGATTATCATACTTCAATTCTGTCGGTCTTTTTTCGGATTTTCAATGGCTGTTTAGCGGTTCCTTGCAAGCGTTAATTTAAGGGTCCTTTTGCGTTAGAAACAGATTATCATTTCAGTGTCCTTTTACATTATACAATACTTTTATTTGCAGAAAATTTAATTTGGGATAAAATAGATGTAATGAAAATAAATTTTTTCCAAATTGTTATTTTGTTCGTTTTTCTTTTTTTGATTTTTTTTCTTGTAAATAATTTTTTTTACCAATCTATAAAAAATACGGTTTTTTCAATTTTTTCCCCTGTGGAAAAATTTCTCTGGCAAAAAGGAAATAGTTTTTCTCAATGGCGGAATGGTATTTTTGAAATAAACAAAATAAAAATTGACAATAACGAACTCAAAAAAGAAAATTTGCTTTTTAAGAATAAAATTATTGAGCTGGCTAATATAGAAAAAGAAAATAAAGAATTAAGACAAGCATTGGGGCTGGGACTTGAGCGGGAATATAATTTAATTTTAGCTGACATTATTTCTAAAAAAACCGAAGAAGATTCTATTTTAATCAATCAAGGCAAGAAAAATGGATTAAAAGAAAATATGGCTGTTATTACTAATGAAAAGGTTTTGGTCGGAAAAATTGGAAAAGTTTTTAATGATTTTTCCCAAGTTAATTTAATCAGTCAAAAAGGATTTAATTTTGACGCAAAGGTAATAGTAGGAGAAAGCGAGACCTTGGGGGCAGTTCACGGACAAGGAAATTTTAAAATTAAAATTGAACTTTTGCCGAAAGAGCTACAATTTAAAGAGGGCGACATTGTGGTGACATCTCTTTTGGGAGGGATTTTTCCGGAAAATCTTTTAATAGGGAAAATAAAAACTATTAAAAAAAATGATTTGACCCCGTTTCAAGAGGCGGAAATAATCCCTTGTTTTAAAGAAATAAAATCTGACCATTTGTTTATAATAAGCCCAAAATAAAGAACCGCGCCGCAAAATGAAAAGCGATTTAATTAAAAAATATTTAGCCCTGTTTTTTTTGTTTTGTTTTTTATTATTCTTGCAAGAGAGTTTTTTTAATAAAATTTTTATTTTTGGTTTTTCTATTAACCTTTTTTTAATTCCTATTTTTCTTTTGATTTTTTTTTCGCAAATGGAATTAGCTATAATTTCCGCGCTTTTTGCCGGTCTTATTTTGGATATTTTTTCTTTTTTGCCTTTCGGCGTTTTTATTTTTAATCTATGTCTTAATGTTTTTTTAACAGACAAGTTGTTCCAGATTTTCCAAAAATCAAATTTTTTCACCCTTTTTTTTGTTTTTGCTTTGTTTTTGGCTTTTGATAAATTTCTTTTAATTTTCACGAAATTTCTTTTTGGATTTTTATTTAATTCTTTTTAAAAATTATTTTTATTGAAGAAGAGAAAAATGGACAATTTTTACAATTTTGTTATAATAAATATTATATGAGCAACAATAAAGAAATAAATT
>PFMI01000012.1 GCA_002785165.1 bacterium (Candidatus Gribaldobacteria) CG_4_10_14_0_8_um_filter_33_9 | reverse complement strand
ACGCTGGTGGAGTTTAAGTTGGCAAGCAATAAAAAACTTGAACAAAATTTGCAGAAACAAGTTGAAATTTATCAAAAAGCCAACAAAACAATGTCCTCTTTCAAAGTGATTATTTATTTTACGGAAGACGAACACAAAAGAGTCATTGCCATTTTGAACAAAATAGGGTTAAATGGGAAAGAGAACATTGTTTTGATTGATGGACGAAGCGATAACAAGGTTTCCGCTTCCAATGCGTAAGCGGCGCGCCAACTTCGTTGGCACAAATTCCGTCGGCGTTCAAAACGAGGGCGAGGCGGAAGGGGGTATGGTCTTTGCCCTTCCGCCTCGCCGAGCCCAGCCAATTCCGTTCGGATATTTTCAAAAGGCACCGCAGCGCGCAACATTTCGAAAAAAAATTTATGAAAAAAATAATTCTTACAGGCGACAGACCAACGGGTCAACTTCATATAGGCCATTTTTGCGGCGCGCTTAAAAATAGAGCGCTTCTTCAGGATGTATATCAAACATATATAATGATCGCGGATGTTCAGGCGCTAACAGACAATTTTAATAATCCGCAAAAAGTTAGAAAAAATGTTTTTGAAGTGGCGATGGATAATTTGGCAATAGGAATTGACCCAAATAAATCAACAATATTTATTCAATCGCTAATCCCGGAAATCGCGGAATTGACTATTTTCTTTTCTAATTTAGTAACAATCGATCGTTTAAAAAGAAATCCAACAGTAAAAGAAGAAATCCTTCAAAAAAAAGAATTATTTAAAGACGATGTGACTTTTGGTTTTTTGGGATATCCTGTCAGTCAAGCGGCCGATATCCTTGTATTTCAAGCGGACTTAGTGCCGGTTGGCGAGGATCAGCTGCCAATGATTGAGCAAACTCGCGAAATAGCGCGAAAATTTAATAAAATTTACGGACAAACTTTTAAATTACCAGAGGCAAAAGTCGGCGATTTTCCCAGAGTTCTAGGCATGGACGGCCGCAAAATGGGAAAAAGTTTAAATAATTCTATAACCTTTACAGATTCCCCAAAAATAATTAGAGAAAAAATTAAGGGAGCTCTTACTGGAAAAATAGGCGGAAAAAATTTACTATCTCTGTTCAAACAATTTTCAGATGATAAAAAATTATTAGAAAAATTTAAAAAACAATATAATGACAACACTATAAAATATTCTGAATTCAAACCAATATTGGCTGAAAGCATTATTGAAAAATTAGAACCTATTAGAGAAAAAAGAAAACAATATGAAAATAATCCTAAAATTGTTGAAAAAATACTCTTTGATGGCGTAAAAAAGGCAAGAATAGCAGCGCAAGAAACAATGAAAAAAATTAAAGAAAAAATGTTTTTAAATTATTTTAGAGAATAAAAAATCTATTAAATCATCAATTTTTATTCTTTCTTGTTTCATTGTGTCGCGGTCGCGGACAGTTAAATCATTTTTTTCTAAAGTTTCAAAATCAATGGTTAAACAGAAAGGTGTGCCAATTTCATCCTGACGGCGATAGCGCCTGCCAATGGCGCCGGCTTCGTCGTATTGAATCGCAAAATATGGTTTTAGCGTTTGATGAACTTCTCTCGCCTTTTTAATTAATTCCGGCTTATTTTTTATTAAAGGCAAAACCGCAATTTTAATCGGCGATAATTTTTTGTCCAAATGCAGAACAATCTCTTTTTCTTTTGTAGATTCAAAGGTTTCTGTCCTGCCGCCAAGCGCTTCTTCATATGCATCGCACAAAAAAGCAAACAAACTTCTGTCTGCTCCAACTGAAGTTTCAATTATATGCGGATAAAACGGTTCCTGTTCTTGTCCTAAAGAATATTTTAAATTCTGTCCGCTATGTTTTGAATGATTTGATAAATCCCAATCGCCCCGATTATGCACACCTTCAATTTCTTTCCAACCAAAAGAAAATTTATATAAAATATCAACAGCGCGCTTGGCATAGTGGGCTAATTCATTTTTCGGCACCTCATAGATTTTCAAATTTTCTTTTTTTATTCCCAACTTATAATACCAATTCAGTCTTTGTCCCAGCCAATAATCAAAAAATTTTTCAGCATCTTTTGGCAAGCAAAACCACTGCATTTCCATTTGTTCAAACTCTCTTGTGCGGTAAATAAAATCTTTAGGCGTAATTTCGTTGCGAAACGCTTTGCCAATCTGCGCAATTCCAAAAGGAAATTTTAAACGCATTGTTTGCGCAACATTCATAAAATTCATATATATCCCTTGGCAAGTTTCAGCCCTTAAATAAGCGACCGAAGCGTTATCTTCAACCGGACCAACAAATGTTTTCATCATCAAATTAAATTTTCTTGGGGCTGTTAATTCTCCGCCGCAATCCGGACATTTGTCTTTCTCTAAAAAATCTTTTCTAAACCGATGATGGCATTTTTTGCATTCCACCAATTCATCGGCAAAACCGGCTGTTAAGTGTCCTGACGCCTCCCAAATCTTCGGACTCATTATTATTGCCGAATCCAAACCCACAATATTTTCTTGGAATCTTGTCATTTCTTTCCACCATTCCTGTTTAATATTGTTTTTTAATTCCACGCCCAAAGACCCATAATCATAACAACTACTGAAACCGCCATAAATTTCCGAGGATTGAAAAATAAATCCCCGCCGCTTGCAAAGCGATATAATTTTTTCCATTAGATTTTGTTCGGACATATAATTATTTTAACAGATTTTCAAATTCTTTTTTGCTAATTCCCGTTTATTTTAAAACACTCGCGAGTGTTCCTTGCGGTAAATCTCTATTATGTCAAACAACCTTTGCTCGTTTTTTAGAAAATTAAATCATTGAAAATTGATTGAAAATTGAGAATTAGAAATTATTTCTTACTTCTCTTTGTATTCTCCTTCTTCCACTTCCTTGCCCTTGTCATCGGTCTTATCATCTTCTTTTTTTTCCGTTTCCCCTTCTTTTTTTTCCCCAGCCGCTTTATACATTTCTGCTCCCACTTTCTGGATTGATTGCGACAACTCTTGAGTACACGATTTTATCTCTTCAATATTATCATTATCGTTTTCTTTCGCTTTTTTTAATTTTTCAATTTTTTCTTCAACTTCTTTTTTAACATCAGCGCTAACTTTTTCACCCGCATCTCTCAATGTCTTTTCCGCGGTATAAATCAAATTATCAGCCAAATTTTTTGCTTCAAGCAACTCTTTTTTCTTTTGGTCCTCAGCCGCATAAACTTCCGCGTCTTTTTTCATCTTTTCAATTTCTTCTTTTGATAAACCAGCTGAACCCTCAATTTTAATTGACTGTGTTTTATTTGTAGCTTTATCTTTGGCCGAAACATTCAAAATGCCATTAGCGTCAATATCAAAGCTAACTTCAATTTGAGGGACCCCGCGCGTTGATGGAGGGATGCCATCTAAAACAAACCTTCCCAACGACTTGTTGTCTGCGCACATAGCTCTTTCTCCTTGAAGCACATGAATTTCAACTGATGTTTGGTTGTCAGCCGCTGTGGAAAAAACTTGTGTTTTAGAAGTAGGAACAGTGGTATTTTTAGAAATTAAAACCGTGTTCACACCCCCCAATGTCTCAATTCCTAAACTCAAAGGAGTAACATCTAAAAGCAGAACATCTCTGATTTCTCCCTCTAAAATTCCAGCTTGAGCCGCCGCGCCCAGCGCCACCACTTCATCCGGATTAATATCTTTGTTTGGTTCTTTGTCAAAAAACTTTTTTAATTTTTCTTGAATTTTCGGCATTCGCGTCTGTCCGCCAACCAAAAGCACGGTCTCAATATCTTCTGGCTTCAATTTTGCCTCTTTCAAAGTTTGTTTAATTAAATCAAGAGAATGCTCAATATATTCAGCCACCATATTTTCTAATTGCGCTCGGTTTAATTTATAGAGAAGATGTTTGGGACCATTTGCGTCTGAGGTAATAAAAGGAAGATTAATCTCTGTTTCTTGAGTTGTGGACAATTCAATTTTTGCTTTTTCCGCCGCTTCTTTTATCCGCTGTAATGCCAAACTATCCTTAGATAAATCAATTCCGCTATCTTTTTTATAATTATCTATTACCCAATTAATTATTTTTTGGTCAAAATCATCTCCGCCAAGATGACTATCTCCTCCTGTTGCTTTAACTTCAACCGTGTCCGCAAAAATATCTAAAATAGAAATATCAAAAGTCCCGCCGCCAAAATCATAAACAACAGTTTGTTGATTTTCTTTTTTCTTGCTCAAACCATAAGCCAAAGCCGCGGCAGTTGGCTCGTTAATCACTCTTTTTACTTTGAGTCCGGCGATTTCTCCTGCAATTTTTGTCGCTTTTCTTTGAGAATCGTCAAAATAAGCGGGACAAGTAATAATGGCTTCTTCAATTTTTTCTCCTAATTTTTCTTCAGCGTCTTGTTTTAATTTCCTTAAAATCATAGCGGAAATTTCAGGAGGCGAGTACCATTTGTCTCCCAGTTTAACTTCTACTCCTCCATCGGATTTTTCCCGGATTTCATAAGAAGCAAATTTCTTTTCTTTTTGCACTTCTACATCAGAAAACATTCTTCCCATTAACCGCTTTATGGAAAAAATAGTATTTTTAGGATTAGTGATGTTCTGCCTTTTGGCCATTATTCCAATCAAAATTTCTCCATTTTTTGTGATAGCCACAACCGAAGGAGTGGTTCTTGCTCCTTCCTTATTCTCAACAATTTCAGGACTTCCCGCCCTCACAATGGCCATGGCTGAAAAAGTTGTGCCTAAATCAATACCTAATATTTTTGACATAATTTTTATATTTTATTATTTTGCGACTTTTACTTTAGCAGGTCTTAATAATCTGCCATTAATTTTATATCCTTTTCCCATTATTTCTATTATTTTACTATTTCCGCCTTGTTTTTCAATCTCTTCAACTATCTCCTGAAAATTAGGGTCAAAACAATCCCCTATTTTTACTTCTATTTCATCCACTCCATGCGCTTTTAAAAAATCTTGCATTTGCTTTTTTACTTGAAAAAAACCTTGCGCAATTTGCTGAATTTGTTCATCTAAACCTTGTTGAGGAAAACTTTGGCAGGCTCTTTCTATATTATCTAAAATCAATAAAAATTTCAAGATTAGTTCTTCCTGACCATATTTTAACAGCTCGCTCATTCTTTCCATTTCCTCTTTTTTATAATTCAAAAAATCAGCCCGCGCCCTCTGCCAGCCAGTCAGATATTCTTGTTTTAAACATTCACACTCATCAAGTTTTTTGTCTTCCTCTTTTTTTTTATCTTCTGCTTCTTTTTCTTGCTCCATTTTTTTTATTTTAATTAATCCTCATTATAATCATTATAATCATTTAAAATCAAAAGTCAAAAAAACTTATCCAATACAAAAAATCCTCTGGAATAGAGCTAATTAAAATCTGATTATTTATAATCCCAATCCTTCATCTTTTACCGTTTTGATCTCCGACAAACTAACCCAGCCACAGCGGCCATAACTATAATGAGAAGAAGTGTAGGAAGGAGAAGAAAATTCAATTCTTAGATACTTAAAAGGAGTATTTCCATTATATGTCTGGGTTGTTTGGGCTCCAGAATTGCTAACAATCTTTGTCCAATTCTGATTGTCTTGAGAAACATAAATATTGCCAGTACAATCTTGTCAAGTACCCATTTTTGGGTATACTAAACGAGATGGAACAAGGTAAGATAATAAAAAACGAAAAACTAATAATTATCCTCCTTGTTTCAAGTTCCAAGTTCCAAGTTCCAAAAACTCTGCGTTACAAAAAGCTACGATCGTGAGTTTTTGTAACGCAGAGTTTACAGAGTTTGATGTTACAAAAA
>PFMI01000040.1 GCA_002785165.1 bacterium (Candidatus Gribaldobacteria) CG_4_10_14_0_8_um_filter_33_9 | reverse complement strand
CCTCTTAATCTAGAAAAAGGAGGGTTTTACCGGTCAACGGAAAAAAAAGAAACACCAGAAGTAAAAAAGGAGTGGGAGGAAAAGCCGCCCACGCCGCCACCAAAAGAGTACGAAATTGTGGCGGCAGAGGGGAGCATTTTCCCGTCTGTTGTCATAGTCGGCCAGCCTTGGTCCCCGGGTGTTTCCATAACACTAAGGGTCAGGGAAATTGGCACAGGAGTTTTTGTTCCTTTACCTACCGGAACGGAAATTAGTTTTAAGCTTTTCCGGTCCAAAGATAACGGTGCAACTTGGGAGGATTGCGAAGAGAGGGATGTGATTGTCTTTCCTCAAAACAATCCCTATGTTGTTCCGTTTGAAACAACCGAGGTTGCTTTTACAGGACCGCAAGTTGTTTCAAAGGTGGGAAATAAAGGAATTTATGATTTTTGCTCCAGATATTGTTTGGGAGTAAAAATCAAAATTAAGGAGGTGTGAAATGAAAAGAATAGGATTGAAAGGGATATTGATGATAGGAGCAGTATTGTTCCTGGGGCTTGGGACCATTTTTGGGGAATTAATCCAGGTCAAATTTACAGGACCTGGTCAAGTTTCCCAGAAGCAGTTAGGGCCTCTTGGGACCGCGACTTTGGCGCCAAGCGGAACCATACAGGGGGTTGCGAATGGGACTATAAGTTTCAACGCGACTCTGCTTGCTGATAGCGGGGACAGTCTAACCAATAGCGCGTTGGCTCTCTGGGGTCGGAGTATTCCGGGCACTTGGAGTGCGACCGCAGGAACATTTACCGGGACAGGGCAAAATGTGGTATATCATATTCCCCCTGCAGATGAGGGAACATACACTATCGTATATTCGGCGACAGAAGGTTCCAGAACTTTTGGCTCGCCGCCAGTGTATAGCGTGGCGACAAAGACCGCAGAAGCAACCGCGACATTGGTTGTTTCAACACCGCGAGTCACGACTGTTACGATTGTGCCGGGAACTGCAAGTTTGATAGTTACAGGAACGCAAGCGCTTACCGCGGATATTCGCAGTCAGATGGGTAACCCGATGCTGGATAAGGTGGGCACGTGGTCGTGTTTGCCAGTAGCGGGTAGTTTTGACCCTATTGTTGGGAGTAGGACTGACTTTATCGCCGGGACAGTAGCGGGAACATATGAGGTTACCTTTACCGTAACCAGTGTAGGCACCAAGACTATTGTTGCTACTGCAACAGTGACATTGCTCCCAACGGCTTTGGCACAAATCGCAATTAGTCCAAGTTCTGCGACGGTAAACATTGAGGCCACGCAAACTTTTACTGCCATAGGATACGATATTTATGGCAATGCGCGAACAACGGGAACTTGCAGTTTCTCGCTAACTGGCGATGTGATTGGTACTATCTTTCCAACCAGTGGCACGTATACGACCTATACAGGAACAGCGGGCGGAACTGCGATTCTCTGGGCTATCAGTAATGGTATCCAAGGAAGTGCGACCATGACAGGGGTTGTTCCACCACCGTATTGGGGGATAATTCCAACTCCGCAGACAGCCGGAACTGGGTTTCCAGTGAGCTTGAGGATTGCAGGGTATAACGGAGTCGCGACGCTTACTGCGACGACAGGGTCCATTTATCCGTCAACTGTTACGGTTGTGAGCGGCAAATGGAGTGGCTATGCGACCTTAACCGTAACCGGGTCTCAAACTCTTATTGCTATCTCTTCTACAGGAGCAGTGGCAATAAGCAATGAGTTCATGGTGAATCCTGGACCACCAAAAGGATTGAGAGCAGAGGGACTGCCAAGTGTCGTAATCGTGGGACGACCGTGGCAGGGGACCACTACGATTATCATTATTGATATTTGTGGGAACGAGACAAAGTTGCTAACTGCTGGCGCTTTGTTTTTTAGCCTGTTCCCATCTTATGATGGAGGGCAGACTTGGGGGGCCGCGCTTGGTTCCTTGGGGGAAAACATTGTTCATCACATGAACAACAAACATCCCCTTGCTGCGGGAACCAGTAGGGTCTCCTTCACAGGGAGTAATTTTGTCTCCAAGGTATCCAACATACACCTTGGTGATGAAGCGGGAAAGGTTTGCGCTTTAGGCGCATTCCTTGATCTTCCATAACTCCTTCTGCAGTCTGTAGTCCAGGAGTTATGAGGTAGTCCCGGAGCTTTTGCAGTTATTGCTGCGAAGGTTCCGGGCACCTCGTTTTTGCCAGGAGGTGATGTAATGTATAATAAGGGAGGCGCAAAGCGTCTCCCAATTTTTTTGTTTTAAAATTAGACTTTTCCCTTTTAAAATTTCAACACAATCCAACACAAGCAATTTTATTTTGAATAAAATTCGATAATTTACAATATTGTGAAAGATAATGGCATTCACCCCTTTAATTTCCCTCTGCCCTAAAATCAAAGAAAAAAGCAGTTAATTAAGGTTTATCTACGAGACCCGGTCTCGTAGATAAGTTATTTTTAAGAGTAAAATTTTTTTACCTTAATTCTGTGCGCGTGTATTTACTCGCCTCTTTTTTTGCGGATTTTAATTGTTTTTCCGTGAATGGTTTGATTTTCTTAAATTTTGGGTCAAGAGTTTTTTCTGTTTTGAAATTTTGAATATAATATTTTTTAGCCGGCGATATGTCTTTGGCGATCTGCAAAATATCTTCTTTTGTGTGGATGGTGGGAATTATGGTCGTTCTAAATTCGTAGTCAATGTCGGAATTTTTAATTATTTCAATGCTCTTTTTAATTTTATTTAAATCCTTTTTTACGCCTGTTATTATATTATATTTCGTAATATTAAATTTTAAATTGTCATTTTGTGTTTTGGCTTTTGACTTTTGAATTTTAGCGCCGACAGGCGCTTTTACATCCATTGCAATACAATCAACTAATTTTTCCTTGATTAATTTTCTCAACATTTCCGGATTTGTTCCATTGGTATCCAATTTAACTAAATAACCAAGTTTTTTAATTTTTTTGATAAAGTCCGGCAAATTAGAATGAATGGTTGGCTCTCCGCCTGTAATTACCACTCCCTCTATTAATCTTTTTCTCTTTTTTAAAAAATCAAAAAAATCTTTTTCTGAAATTTTGGGTTGTTTTTTTATTTTTTCAGGCAAGACTAATTCCGGGTTGTGACAATATCCGCATCTAAAATTACAGCCAATTAAAAAAACAGCGCAGGCGATTTTGCCCGGATAGTCAATCAAACTAAGTTTTTGTAATCCCCCAATTTGCATATTTTAAAAAATCAAACTATCTAATAATTTTTTTGACAAAGTAGAGTAATTATTATAACATTAAAAAAATAAAAATAAATTTATTTATGGAATTCGCGGAAATAAAAAACATTATTGAAACAGCTCAAAACATAACTCTTTTGCCTTCGCCGGAATTAGAAAAAGACACTTTTCCGGCTAGTTTGGCTTTTTTTTATGGTTTAAAAAAATTAGGAAAAAATGTAAATTTTTTGTGCGAAAATTTGCCTGAAAAATTTAACTTTTTAATAAAAAAAGACATACCAATTCCTTTGATAAAATCTTTTGATTGTTTGATGTCAAGCAGAAATTTTCTCATTTCCATTAAAGAGTCGGAAACAAAACTTTCCCAAATTTTTTATCAAAAAACAGAAAAAGAATTAAATCTTTATTTAAAAACCGACAGAGACGGATTAAAAAAAGAAGATATTAGCTTTGAACCATTGGACCTGGAATGTTTTTTGTTTTGTTTTGGCGTTAAAAATTTTAGACAAATTAAAGATATTTTTAAGGAAGAAAAATGGAATTCAATAATTAATATTGACAACGAGAATGATAATGAAAACTACGGGGAAATAAATTTAATCCAGCCATATTGTTCTTTTTCAGAAATTGTTTTTGATATTTTGGAAACCTTAGACCAAAAATTATTTGACGATACCGATGTTTTAAACTCTTTATTGACCGGAATAGCTCAAGAAAATTCAAATTCCCGCGATAATAATCCTGACAATTCTAAAATTTTTCAGAAAATAAACTTTTTAATGGAAAAAGGCGCTAATTGGCAAGAGATAATTTTTAGTCCTCGGGAATTAGAAAATAATAGTTGCTCCCGGCTTTTTAAAAAAATCTTAAATAAATTGACATTTTCCTATGAAAAAAATATCAGTTGGCTAATTCTCCAAGAACAGGATTTTAAAGAAAGCGGAGCGTCTCCAACAGACCTTGCTTTCAGTTTTAAAAAATTAATTTTTTCGAATTTTCCTTTTCAAAACCTTCTTTGCCTTTGGCCTGATTGGGGGATTTTTTATTCTTTTCAAAAACAAATAAGCGAAAAAGTACAAAGCCATTTTCAAGGAGAAAAAAAAGGCAATGGAATTCTTTTTAAAACTGTTTTAGACGCTCAAAAAGTCAAAGACGAAATTTTAAATTTACTCTAATTTTTTATTTTGGTAGAATATATACAAATATGGAAAAAATTACTGGTGAAGTAAAATTTAAAAATGAAAGAATAGCCCAGATTAAGACCGCGATAAAAAATATCTTGGATTTTAAAAAAGAAATCGAAGCGAATTTAGTAAAAGAAATAACTCAAATTTTAGAAATTTGCTTGGCTGGTTCAATTGTTTTGGACGCCTCGGATATTCACATTGAAAAAGAAGAAAAAAAAGCGAAAATGAGAATAAGAACAGATGGAATCCTGCATGATGTTTATTATTTTGAATTAAAAACATATCAGAGTTTGCTTTCCCGAATTAAATTGTTGTCAAAAATTAAATTAAATATTACTGACCGAGCTCAAGATGGTAGATTTACTGTTTTGTTTGGAGAGACGCCGATAGAAATAAGGGTTTCAATTTTGCCTTCTGAATATGGAGAGTCAATTGTAATGAGAACTTTAAACCCGGAAAGTTTAATTGAAATTGAAAAACTCGGGGTGAGAGAGGATATTTTTCAGGTTTTAGAAAAAGAAATTCAACAGCCCAATGGAATGATTATTGTAACCGGACCCACTGGAAGCGGTAAAACCACCACTTTGTACGCTATTTTAAAAAGAATTCAATCGCCGGAGATTAAAATTATTACTATTGAAGACCCTATTGAATATCATTTAAAAGGAATTAATCAAACGCAAGTTAACCCCAAAAAAGGATATGATTTTGCCAATGGCCTGCGGGCTATTGTGAGGCAGGATCCGGATGTTATTTTAGTTGGCGAAATCAGGGATTTAAAAACAGCCGACATCGCGTTGCAAGCGGCTTTGACCGGTCACTTGGTTTTAACCACGCTTCATGCCAATGACGCGGCAGGCACCATCGCGCGGCTTCAGGCATTGGGAGCAAAACCAACAAATATCGCTCCTGCCATAAATTTAGCCATTGGTCAACGTTTAGTAAGAAAGATTTGCAAAAAATGCGCTGTGTTTTTTAAAATTTCAAAACAAGAATTTGAATTTTTTGAAAAAAATTTTAAAACGTTTCCAAAAAAAATAAAAATTCCTAAATTTGATCAAGAAATAAAAATTCCTCGAGTTCAAGCAGAAGGATGCGATGCTTGTAATTTCAGCGGCTATAAAGGAAGGGTTGGAATTTATGAATTCTTTTTAAATGACTCGGAAATAGAAAATCTTATTTTAAAATCCCTTTCTATTTCTGATTTAAAAAAAATAGCCCAAAAAAAAGGAATGGTCTCGATGAGACAAGACGGTTTAATAAAGGTTTTACAAGGAGAAACTACCATTAAAGAAGTGGAGAGGACAACCATGGAGGAATAAATATAAATGGAATAATACGCGCTGCACTTGACAAGGGTTTTATTTTTGCTAAAATGTTCGTATGTTGGTAAAGAGAAATTCTGGAAAATTAGATGTTTGAGAAAAGAAGCAAATAATCATTAAAAATGATGATAAAAACTGCTTCTTTGGGAAGGAGTTTTTTTAATCGCTGAAAGATGTTCTTTACAAATTTTACTCT